>PXDE01000376.1 GCA_003566475.1 PVC group bacterium
CCGTCGGCTGGCCGAACGGATCGGCACCGCCCCCGCCAAGCGCTGGTTCTTCTCGGCCGCCGTCATGGACGGCGTGGCCGCGCGGGATGCGGGCCTGGCCGACTTCGCGGGTACCGAGGCGGAGGTGGACGCGGAACTGAACCGGTTCGGCGAAGCGGTGGAAGCGTGCAGCGCCCCGGCTCTGGCCGCCTTCAAGCGGATTCTCGGCGATGAGCAGCGCGAAGCCCGCGTGCGCAATCTGGAAGCCGAGGCCGCAGCCTCGCCCGACTGCGTGCGGAATCCGGACACCCGGCGAAGGCTCGATGCCTTCTTCGCGGCGAAGAGGTCATGATGTCGGCGCTGGCCGGCCTGCGCATCCTGGACTTCAGCCATGTCTATCAGGGGCCGGTGGGCACCCAGATCCTGGCCGACTACGGCGCGGACGTGATCAAGGTCGAGCGCCCGGGGGCCGGGGACTGGAGCCGGGCCTGGGGACCGTTCGTGAAGGGGGTGAGCCTGCCCTTCGCCAACCTCAACCGGAACAAGCGCAGCCTGACCGTGGACATGAAGGCGCCGGAGGGTCGCGAGATCGTGCTGCGGCTGGTGGCCTCGGCCGATGTGCTGGTCCACAACTTCCGGGCCGGGGTGATGGAGAGGCTGGGCCTGGGCTACGACGATCTGCGGCCCCTGACCCCCCGTCTGATTTACGCCGCGTCCAGCGGCTGGGGCGACGCCGGGCCCTACGTGGACCGGCGGCGGGCGGGGCACGACATGATGGCCCGGGCCGAGGCGGGCTGGTTCCTGCGACCCGATCCGGACGGGCCGCCCATCCCTGGCGGGATCTCGGTGGACTACCCGTCCGGACTCATGCTGATGCAGGGCATCCTCCTCGCGCTGCTGCATCGCGAGCGGACCGGCGAGGGCCAGAAGGTGACCACCGACCTGCTCAGCGTGGCCTTCCACGCCCATGCCTGGGAGGGCGCGTCCGAGCTGAACGCCGACCGGGTGGACGAACCGGCCCGGGTGGGCGGCACCGAAGCCGCGATCCAGAAGGCGTTCCTGACCGCCGACGGGGCCATCGAGATCTCGCCGGTGTTCTCCGACAACGCCCTGCGCGACATCTCGGTGGCTCTCGGGCTGGGCGATCTCTCGCAGGCCCCGGAGTTCGCCACCGAGACCCTGCAAGTCCAGAACCGGGACGAGCTGAACCGTCGGCTGGCCGCCCGGTTCCGCGAGCGGACCACCGGGGACTGGATCGCCGAGCTGGAGACCCAGGGCGTGCTGTGCGCGCGGGTGAACACGTTCCGGGAGGCGGCGGAGGATCCGCAGATCGCAGCCAACCGGATGGTGGTGGAGATGCGGCACCCGAGGGCGGGCCCGCTCAAGGTTCTCGGCACCCCGGTCCGGCTCCACGCCACACCCCCCACGCACCGCACCCCACCCCCCGACCTCGGCCAGCACTCCCGCGAGATCGCCGCCGAACTCGGCTACGCCGAGGCCGACATCGAAGCCCTCGTCCGGCGAGGGGTTCTGGGCGGCGGAAGCCCAGAAGGGAGCTAGGGGACGTATGGGACGCATGCGACAGATGGCATATGACGGCTCCGAGACACCGCTCCAGCATCCCGAGGGGGAGCCGGGGGATCGCAGAGACGTGTTTCGAATCGGCCGCCAACCCAGTAGTCCGCTGTTCCCGCCCTGCGGGACGGACCGCGCAAGGAACGGGCCTGCATGGGCGGAAGGAAGGCCGCTGTCCTGCCTTCCTCTCGTCAGGCTCCGGACATGCGCCCTCGTCCCGCCCTGCGGGAACAGCGAGGTACTTGCCGCCCCCCCCGACATTCAGCATTCGACATTCTGCGGTTTCCCCATCCACCCATCCAATCTTCCACCCATCCACTCGCTGCCCACCCGATCACCGATCACTGATCACAGATATCTTCCCCCTGAACCCTGAACACTGAACCCCGAACCCTGAACACTCCCCCCCGGATCCCCCATGTCCCTCCCCCCCTCCCCCACCCGTTACCAGCACTTCATCGGCGGTACGTCCACCGACGGCCATTCCTCGGATCGCATCGAACGGGCCAGTCCCGGCCATGGCGTGGTCGTCAGCACCTATCCGGCCGGGACCGAGGCCGATGCCCTGGCCGCCATCGCCACCGCCCGCACGGCGTTTGATCAGGGCCCGTGGCCTCGCACCACGGGGGCGGAACGTCAGGCCATCCTCCAGCGGACGGCCCAGCTCATTCGCGACCAGCGTGACGACCTCGGTCTGATCGAATGCCTGGAGAGCGGCAAGCCCATCGCGCAGGCCCGCGACGAGATGGACTGGGCGGCCGGGATCTGGGACTACGCGGCCGCCCTGTGCCGCCACCTCCACGGCGAGACCACGAATACCCTGGGCGACGGGATGCTGGGGCTGACCCTGCGCGAGCCGGCGGGGGTGTGCGGGCTCATCACGCCGTGGAACTTCCCGCTGCTCATCGTCAGCCAGAAGCTGCCCTTCGCCCTGGCCGCCGGCTGCACCTGCGTGGTCAAGCCCAGCGAGTTCACCAGCGGCACCACCCTCCGGCTGGCCCGGCTGCTGAAGGAGGCCGGGATGCCCGACGGGGTGTGCAACGTGGTGACCGGCACCGGCGACCCGGTGGGCCAGGCCCTGGCCGAGAGTCCGGATGTGGACCTGGTGTCGTTCACCGGCTCGACCGCCGTGGGCCGGAAGGTGGCGGCGGCGGCGGGGCGGACCCTCAAGAAGGTGGCGCTGGAGCTGGGCGGGAAGAACCCGCAGATCATCTTCGCCGACGCCGACCTCGACGCGGTGGTGGACGCGGTGGTCCACGGGGTCTATTTCAACATGGGCGAGTGCTGCAACAGCGGCTCGCGGATCCTGGTCGAGGAATCGGTGGCCGACGCGCTGGTGGCCCGGGTGGCCGAGGCCAGCGCGACCGTCCCGGTGGGCGATCCCCTGGACGAGCGCGTGAAGATCGGGGCCATCATCAACGACGCCCAGCAGGCGAAGATCCTCGACGCCATCGCCTCCGCCCGGAGGGACGGCGCGGAGGTCCGGCTGGGCGGGGCTCCCCTGGCCTCCGGGGCGGGCCGGTTCGTGCAGACCACCATCCTGGACCGGGTGACCCCCGACATGGCGGTGGCCCGGGACGAGATCTTCGGGCCGGTGCTGACCGTGCTCCGGTTCCGGACCGAGGCCGAGGCGCTGGAGATCGCCAACGGCACCCTCTACGGCCTCTCGGCCAGCGTATGGAGCCGGGATCTCGACCGGGCGCTCCGGATGACCCGCGCCCTCAAGGCGGGCACGGTCTGGGTCAACACCTTCCTCGACGGCGCTCCGGAGCTTCCCTTTGGCGGAACCAAGCAGTCCGGACTGGGCCGTGAACTTGGGCCCCAGGCGGTGCTGGAATACACCGAGACCAAGACCGCCACCATCCGCCTCGGCCCGTATACCCCCAAGTGGCTGTAGCCGAATCCGCCTCCCGTAGCTGAGTCCGCCTCCCGTAGCTGAATCCGCCAGGATTCAGATGCCGCCGGGAACGACGCCGGATACGAGCCCGTTGCGGAGCTTCGCACAACCCGGGCTCTCTTCCGCGACGGCTGAACGTTTGGCGCGTCCAGCTACGGGCCTTGCGTCCGGAACCGCCGCCGCGGCTCCATCCCGCTTGACCCCACTCCAGGCCCGCCGTAGCCTTTTCGCATGTCCGAGGGAACCGCAGCCCGCCATCTCCCCTACACCTGGGACGACTACCGGTCGTGGGACGACGACCGGCGGTGGGAGATCATCGGCGGCGAGGCCTACGCCATGTCGCCCGCTCCGACCACGCGGCATCAGAGAATCCACACGGAACTCGTCCGCCAGATGGCGAACCACTTCGCGGGGCATCCTTGTCAGACCTTCTCCGCCCCCACCGACGTCAAACTGTCGGACCGGGACATCGTGCAGCCCGACATCCTCGTGGCCTGTGATCCCAACCAGATCCGGCCCCCCCACATCGAGGGACCGCCCGCGCTGGTGATCGAGATCCTCTCCCCCTCGACGGGCCAGCGCGACCGGGTGGTGAAG
>PXDE01000276.1 GCA_003566475.1 PVC group bacterium
GGGATGTGGCCCGTCAGGGGCGGCGGGTACGGCTGCCCGAAGCGCGGCGCCAGGTGCTCTGGGAGGTGTTCGCGAAGGTCCAGGAGAAGCTGCGGGCCGGGAAGCTGACCACGATGCCGGGGGTGTACGACACTCTGGCCCACGCGCTCGCCGGATCGGCCCACCCGCCGTTCGACCATGCGGGGGTGGACGAGGCCCAGGATCTGAGCGCCGCGCAGCTCCGATTCCTGGCCGCCCTCGGCCGGGAACGACCCGACGCCCTGTTCTTCGCGGGCGATCTGGGTCAGCGCATCTTCCAGCCGCCGTTCTCATGGCGGTCCCTGGGTGTGGATATCCGGGGCCGTTCGCGCACCCTCCGCGTGAACTACCGCACCTCGCACCAGATCCGCCGTCAGGCCGACCGCCTGCTCGGACCGGAGATCGCCGACTCCGACGGCGTCACCGAGACGAGAGCCGATACGGTCTCCGTGTTCAACGGCCCGGCTCCGGCCATCCGCATCGTGGCCGACGAGGCGGAGGAGACTCGGACGGTGGGCGACTGGCTGACCGGGCTCGCGGGTGCGGGCATCCTTCCCCACGAGATCGCGGTGTTCGTTCGCTCCGAGGCCCAGATCCCCCGTGCCCGCGAGGCGGTCGAAGCGGCCGGCCTGCCCTTCCGGGTGCTCGACGAGCGGGTGGAGACGGCGCACGGCCAGGTCTCCGTGAGCACCATGCATCTGGCCAAGGGGCTGGAGTTCCGGGCGGTGGGGCTCATGGCCTGCGACGACGAGGTGATTCCGCTCCAGTCCCGGATCGAGGCTTCCGGCGACGACGCCCAGCTTCAGGAGGTGTACGACACCGAGCGCCACCTCCTCTACGTCGCCTGCACCCGCGCCCGCGACCACCTCCTCGTCACCGCCCTCCGCCCCGGCTCCGAGTTCCTCGAGGATCTGGTCGGGGACTGATCGGGGATCCCGTCCAAGGCCTGGACGAAACCGTCCAAGGTCTGGACGGGGAAGACCGGGCCGGGAGGTGTCATAGCCGCCTACGATCGTAGTCATCTATTTCATCCAGGGCTCCGTGGCGTGGGGGGGGGATGGAGGAGCGTGTCTTAGACACTTACGGTCGTAGCAGGTTATAGCAGATTGAGCCCCAGGGTTTTGCGGGTAAGTGGTGTCTTAGCTGTCGACGATCGTCACCATCTATTTCACCCCGGCCTGTCCGGGAGCTTCAACCGGCTGCCCGCCCCCCACAACTCTCTGCTTGCCAACAGGATGCCCCCCCGACGCGGCGCCGCGCCTGACCCCTGAACACTGAACCCTGACTCTTCGGCGCTGCCGGGGCGGGGAGATAGTAGACCGTCCGGGCGGCTTGGTAGATTCCTGGTAGACGCGGCTAGGGGGAAAGGATGGGCCGACGAGGGAAGGCGGGAACGGGGCCGGAGAGGGCGGGAAAGGCTGAGAACCGCGCTTTTCTTGGGGTTTTCCGGGGTTGTGCGGGTTCTGGCGGAGAGGGGGGGATTCGAACCCCCGGAACGGGGAAACCCCGTTCAACGGATTAGCAATCCGCCGCATTCGACCACTCTGCCACCTCTCCGCAGGTCGTGCGATTGCCGGGGACGGTACCCGCTCCGCAGGATCGGGGCAAGCGCGGGGTTCGAGAGCCCCGCCCGCTGCATCTGGTTGGCCAGAGCGCCCCGGCCCCGGAAGGCCGGGTGGCGGGTGAACTCGAACAGGTCGGCGGCCAGTTGCGCGGCGTCGTTCCAGACGGGCAGATCCTCGAAACGCTGGTAGGTCATGGCGGGCTCCTGGGGGGGGGGTGTGGGGGTGGGTTGTCGTGGCGGCTGGGGAGAGGTGGACTTCAGATTTCAGGATTTCAAAGGGTGGGCAGGCCGGACCGGGGTGCTGGGGAGATTCCTCGGCTATCCGTGCCGACCGCCGCGATCTTGAGATCTGAGATCCGATCCCAACGGCCATTGACTCTACCCCCGGTTCAGATACTGTACACAAGTACAGTATTCTTTATTCGGAGATCAGATCATGGCGAAGCTCACGGCGCGGCAGGCGGAGGTGTTGGAGTTCATCGAGACGGCGCGGGACGCGGAGGGGGCGCCGCCGTCCTTGCGCGAGATCGCGGCGCGGTTCGGGTTCCGCAGCCCCAACGCGGCCCGGGATCATGTGCGGGCCCTGGAGCGAAAGGGGGCGCTGACCACCCGGCCCGGGCGGGCCCGGGGGATCGGGGCCGGGCCGGGCCGGCCGCGGACGGTCCGCATCCCCCGGTTCGGCACGGTGCCCGCCGGGTTCGCCGAGGGCCGCGAGCAGGACGCCGAGGGCTGCGTGGTGATCGACCTCGACACCCTCGGCTTCACTCCCGGCCCCCGCACCTTCGCCCTCCAGGTGCGGGGCGACTCCATGGTCGGCCGCCATATCCTCGACGGCGACATCGTGATCTGCGAGCACGGGCGGACGCCGAGGCACGGCGACGTGGTGGCCGCCCTCATCGACCACGAGAGCACCCTCAAGACCTTCGTCCGCGAAGGCCCCCGCGCCCGGGCCTGGCTCCGGGCCGAGAACCCCGCCTACCCCAGGCTCCTCCCCGCCGCCGAGCTGGTCATCCAGGGCGTGGTGGTGGGGCTGGTCCGGCGACGCATCTAGACGATGGTATCCCATCTGACCACAGAGGGCACGGAGGTTACGGAGGTTCACAGAGAAGGAACGAAGAGAGGGAGGGCGGTCAGACCGCGGACATGGAAAACATATGGAGGACAAGACATGCATGATATGGCGAAGCTGAACCAAGTGAGTGGACGGATCATCGAGGGGGCGTTGAGAGTGCACTCTCGATTGGGGCCAGGTGTGTTCGAGCCCGTGTACGAGGCGTGTCTGGAGTATGAGCTGGGGCACTTGGGCATGACGGTGGAGAGGCAGAAGGCGATCCCGGTGCTGTATGACGAGGTCCGTCTGGACTGCGGATTCCGGCTGGATCTTCTGGTCGAGGACTTGGTGGTGGTTGAACTGAAGGCGGTGGAGTCCCTTCTGCCCGTCCATCACGCCCAGCTCCTAAGCTATCTCCGCCTTTCCGGGAAACCTTTGGGGCTGCTCATCAACTTCCACGAGGCGCATCTCCGCGACGGCATCCACCGCAAGATCACCATCCCTCCTCCCCACCTCCGTGAACCTCCGTAACCTCCGTGCCCTCTGTACTACTATCCCCCAGAACTTTGCCCGCTCGCGCAAATTTCTCCCCATCCCAACTCCCACCTCTGCGAACCTCTGTAACCTCTGCGACCTCTGTGGTTCGCTTGGCTGCGGCCATGTGCCGCGCTGGGGGTCGTTCGTGCCTTTCGTGGTTCTCCTCCCATGTTTTCCCAGCTTCATCTTGACGCCGACGCGTTTTTCGCCTCGGTGGAGCAGGCGGCGGATCCCCGGCTTCGGGGGAAGCCGGTGGCGGTGGGCGGAGCGAAGCGGGGGATCATCGCCTCGGCCTCCTACGAGGCCCGGCGCTACGGGGTCTTCACCCCCATGCCGACCGCCCAGGCCCGCCGGCTCTGCCCCCATCTGGTGCTGCTGCCCGGCGACTACGAGCGCTACGAGCAGTTCTCGCGCTGGATGTTCTCCTACGCCTACGACTTCACCCCGCTGGTCGAGGTCACCTCGGTGGACGAGGGCTATCTCGACGTCACCGGCTGCCGCCTCCCCGCGCCCCGCATCGCCGACACCCTGCGCCGGGCGGTGGGCGACGCGCTGAAGATCAGCATCAGCCAGGGCATCGGCGGCAATAAGCTGGTGAGCCAGATCGCCTCCAAGCTCCGCAAGCCCCGGGCCTGCGTGCAGGTGTTCCCGGGGAGCGAGGCGGCGTTTCTCCGGCCCCTGGCCGTGCGCTGGCTGCCGGGGGTCGGCCCGGGGACCGCCCGGCGGCTGGAGGCGGCCGGGTTCGCCCGCATCGGGCTCGTGGCGGAGTCTCCGCTCGACCACCTCGCCCTGCTGCTGGGCCACCAGGCCGAGGCCCTGCGCGTCCTGGCCCGGGGCATCGACCCGCGTCCGGTGGTCCCCCAGCCCCCGGCCGCCC
>PXDE01000267.1 GCA_003566475.1 PVC group bacterium
GGTTCTACATCGTGGCCGGTGCTGATGAGCTCCACGTGGGACCGTATCAGGGCCCGGTGGCGTGCCAAGTGCTGACGGGCGGCGGCGTCTGTCTGGCAGCCGTCCGCACAGGCCGCCCGGTCATCGTCCCGGACGTGGAGCTGTTCCCCGGCCACATCGCCTGCGACCCGCGTTCGCGGAGCGAGATCGCCCTACCGGTGATGAACGGGAGGACCGTCATAGCAGTGCTCGATATCGACTCAGCCCAGCCGGCCCAGTTCGACGAGGACGACGTCGCCCCCTTGCGCCGGATATTGGACCTGCTCCCTGGCTGAGACTCCCACCGTCAGGGCCGGCGCTGACCGCCGCCGAACCAGCGGCTAACCCGAAAGTGGGCATCGCCTTCGGTGGGCGAGACCGCGGGGCGAGCAGCTAGCCGGCCACATCGCCGGTGACCCGCGTTCGCGGAGCGAGATCGCCCTGCCGGTGATGAGAGGGCACACCGTCACAGCGGTGCTCGATATCGATTCAGACCAGCCGGCCCAGTTCGACGAGGACGACGTCGTTCCCCTCCAGCGGATACTCGAGCTGCTTCCGGCCTGAGGCCCCCGCCAGCGCCACTGGTGCTCGCACCTGGCGAACCATGTCTCAACTGGGGAGTGGGCCTGACCTCCGGGCGAGAACGCGGGGCCAGCAGCTACTCCCCCGCCAACGCGAGCATCAAGCACGTGACCAGCGCCAGGTCGGGGGAGAAGACGGCATTGTCCACAAGGCCGTGAGCCAGCAGCGCGGCCATGCCGCCGGCCAGGCCCAGCATCAGAGGGTCCGCCGCCCGGTGCTGCCGGGGCCGCCACCAGAACCCGATCTGGGCGAGTGCCCCCGCCAGGAGGCCGACCACGCCCACCCGCGTCCAGAGGTCGAGGATAATATTGTGGGGATGGTCCAGATTGAACTCCCGCCAGGCGCTGGGTAACACGTAACGGGTGCGGTACGCGGCCGCGAAGTTCCCGGGGCCGACTCCGAACAGGGGGTGCTCGCGGATCATCCGCAGGCTGCTGCGCCACAGCTGCAGCCGGAAGAAGGTGGTCCCCTCCCCCAGATCGAGAAGGGCAGCGAAGCGGGGGAGGCGCAGCAGCGGCACCAGGGCCAGCGCGCCGATCAGGACGACGGACAGGGCCAGCCAGCGAAAGCGGCCCCCGGCCAGCCAGCCCATCACCAGCACCGCCGCCGGCAGGGCCAGGAGGAGAGCGCCCCGGGAGAAGCTGAGGGCCAGGGCAGCCGTCACCGGCACCAGGGCGACGGCGTACCACTTGCGCCGCCCGCCCCGCCCCAGGATCGCCACGGCGGCGAGCAGGGGCCACACCCGTCCCAGGTAGAGGGCCACGCTGTTCGGCGACTGATACACGCTGGTGAGACGCGGCAGACCGCCCTCGGCAAACACCAGTCCCCGTCCCAGGATCACCTGACCCAGACCGACCAGCGCCACACACAGCCCCCCGAGAACGAGGCCGTCGCCGATCCGCCGGGCCAGCCGCGCGTCCAACGGGACCAGCCGGAGCAGGGCATAGTATAGGGCCGGGAATAGGAACAGGGCCCGGAGCTCGAACAGGGCGGCGAGACGATTGGCCGACGCTGCCCCCGCCGCGAGCCCCGCCAGCAGGAGCAGCGCCACGGCCCCGTCTGTCAAGGTGAGTCCGTCGCGAAGGGACTTGCCGACCCCGGCGCCGCTCACGTCCCACCTCTTCCGGTCACGCGGCCACGGGAATCGGGTTCGGTCGGCGACCAGAGATGGTCCGACCCACCGCGACATTCCGTACCCAGCGCAGCACGCCAGAACGAGGACCTCGGGCATGGCCAACGCCCCATAGAACATCCGCACCGGCACCAGGTAGAGGGGTGCCGCAAAGGCGATCAGCACCAGCCCCACATCGAGGCGGAGCGACAGAAGCAGGGCCAGGAGGGGCAGCGCGGCCGCACTGACAACGAGGCCGGCGGCCGACGATGCGGCGTCAAGGGGTGGACGGCCCCAGCTAAGAGCGGCAGCCGACCAGAGGAGGCCAGCGCACCCCACCACCGCCGCGCTCTGGGCACGATCGGGCGAGCTGAGGAAGGCCCGGGCCGCGGCGTGCCAGTCGATGCGCAGGGTCTCGCGCACCAGCAGCGCCCCGGAAACGAGAGCCAATAGACCCAGCCCCAGAAGACGCCACGCCAGCGCGCCACCTACCGGCGCCCCACCGACGCGCCAGTCGACCAGGGGCCACTGGCCTCCGCCCCCGGCGATGGCGATTTCCACGGTGTGGACACCCGGATCCAGCCCCGTCGCCAGGACCACCGTGGCCACCGTCGGCTCTCCGTCGTAGAGGATTAGATAGGCTCGCCCCTGCTCGTCGCGGGGAAGGCTGTTGGCCGGTTCCCCATCCACCGTGACGGTGAGATAGCCCAGGTAGGGACCGCGCCGCACCGTCAACGCAACGGCGGTCCCGTCGAAGCGGAATGTGGCGCGATCCCCGGGCTCCGGCAGCTCCACATCGAGATGGGGCTCCACTGGGGCTCCCGGCCCGGGATCGGCACCCAGCGGCCCCGGTCGCCAGCTCCCGTCGTAAGTGGCCCACCGGTTATCGACCGGATAGCCGCCCAGGGGCGCGGCGTCGGGCAGGGCGTGGGCCCACTCGGTCACCGCGGCGTAGACGGGCCGCGGAGAGCCGTCGGGCTTCAGGAGGGAGAAGCCCCAGCGCGGATCCGTCGGCCCGCTCCCCTCCGTCATCCGGCGGGGACCTGCCGCCCGGAGGTTCTCGATCACCATGGCGCCCATCCAGGGCCATTCCCCGCGCGCCCGGTCGAGCGCCTCGACAGTCCAGGAGGCCTGGGTCGCCTGGTCCGTTTGCCCCCAGATGGACGGAGCCCCGGTCCAGCCTTCCGGGAGCGCGTTCCACCCCCAGTGGCTGATCCAGATGGCCTTGTCCCCGTCGCCATGGGCGACCATAACCTCGCGCAGCAGGAGGACGCGGGAGAAGTTCAGGACGGACTCGTCGACGCGACGATCTGACGGACCGGTGTCGAACCCGTAGGCCTTCGCCGCGACCAGGTCGAAGCTGGCGGCTGATCCGGTGCGATAGAGTTGCTCCAGGTAGCGCGCCTCGCCCAGGTTCTGGGGCCCGGACTCGGTCGTCGGCGCCAGCCCCGCGAGGAGGACAAGGGCACCAGGATCGGTGGAGCGAATCGCGGCACTGGAGCGGGCCAGGAGGTCGGCATAGGCCGGCGGGCTGACCGGGCGCCCACCCCAGTTGGCCGCCAGGTTGGGCTCGTCCCAGATCTGGTATGCGGCCACGGCGTCGCCATAGCGCGCGGCGAAGCCCCCGGCAAAGGCGGCAAAGCGGGCCGGGTCGTCCGGGGGCGAGGGTGGATCGTCCTCCAACACGGCGATCAGCCTCAGCTCCGAGCGCTGGCTCAGCGCCCCGATGACGCGGTCGGGCCCGGACCAATCGAAGTCGCCGGGCTCGCGCTCGATCTGACTCCAGGGAAAGGAATGGCGCACCCAGACGAATCCGTCGTCCGCTATCCGGTCGAGGACGGCTCCGAGATCCCCCTGGTCGTACTCGTCCAGTGGGGCGTTGACGCCGAGGATGGGCACATCCGCACCGTTTACCGGCGCGGGGAAGCCGTCGGCGATGCCCCGACTGCGGTCTTGGTGGGCCGTGATGACGGCCCAGGCGCCCAGCGTGACGATGAGGAGCAGACTGAGCCACAGAAACGCGCGCGCCGGCCCCCAGCCGTTGAGGAACTCGGCCTCGCCGCCGTCTCGCTGTGGTGTTTCCAGAATGATGTCACTCACCGATGCCAATCACTTCACTCAACTCGCTGCACCGCGCTGGTGCCCAGTTCAGGTGCCAGCTCGACGCAGACCCTAAGTGGTTCTCTCGATAGGTTTGCCAGAAGACCTGACACACCGATTTCCCTCACGGAGAGAGATTGGCAATAATCCCTTAGCAAAAAGTGGACTCCTTTCGAAACTGGTGATAGAGTTTGGTTACACAGACCAATCAACACCAGGATCGGAGAAGGA
>PXDE01000422.1 GCA_003566475.1 PVC group bacterium
GAGCCTGCCTGGGCGGAAGAGAAGCCATGGTCGGACCTTCCTCCTGCCAGGCGCGGCTCATGCGGCCTCGTCCCGCCCTGCGGGAACAGCGAGGTACTGGCATGCATCCCGCATCGCGGATCTCACATCACGCTCGCCGTCTCACCCTTCATCCGGCTGAGCCCAACGGCCCAGAGACGGCGACTGACCACTGACCTCTGACGGCTGACCCCTTTCTGAGGCCTGAACCCTGACCACTCCCCCGCAACTCCTTGCTCCCTAACGGATACCGACAAACCTCAAAATGTTGGCCTTTGCCCCTTGACGGACCCCTACAGGTTGTGGTTTAACTTGTCTCAGATCTTGATCGTCTTCTTTTACGGGGGAGGGGTTTCATCATGCCTACGACGATTCTGAAGCGGGACGGTTCCCGCGAGCGGTTCCAGAGCTGGAAGATTGAGGACGCGGTGATCAAGGCTTTCCGCAGTGTCGGGGAGACCTTCGATCCCGGCGTGGTGGAGGAGGTGATCCGGCGGCTGGGCGACGCCCCGCAGGCCGCCGTCGAGGAGATTCAGGACCATATCGAGCGGGTGCTGTTCGAGGCCGGGCGGTTCGAGGTGATGCGGTCGTTCGTCACCTACCGGTTCCTGCATAAGATGCAGCGCGAGCATGTCTACGGGCTGCAGTCCGACACCACCTACGTGGACTGCACCCAGACCATCGAGGAGTACATCAACGGGCAGGACTGGCGGATCCTGGCCAACTCCAACACCGGGTACTCCCACGCCGGGCTGGTCAACAACACGGCGGGAAAGGTGATCGCCAACTTCTGGCTCGACCGGGTGTACACCCAGGAGGAGGGGATGGCCCACCGGGTGGGCGACTACCACATCCACGATCTGGACTGCCTGTCGGGCTACTGCGCGGGCTGGAGCCTGCGCCAGCTTCTGGACGAGGGCTTCAACGGGGTCCGGGGCCGGGTGTCGAGCCGCCCCCCGCGCCACCTCCGGGAGGCCCTGTCCCAGATGGCGAACTTTCTGGGCATTCTGCAGAGTGAATGGGCGGGGGCGCAGGCCTTCAGCTCCTTCGACACCTACCTGGCCCCCTACCTGTTCCTCGACGACATGTCCGAGGACAATGTCGTGAAGGCGGTGCGGAGCTTCGTCTACAACCTCAACGTCCCCGCCCGCTGGGGCCAGTCGCCGTTCACCAACATCACCATCGACTGGACGGTGCCGTCGGACCTGGCCGACCAGTGGCCCACCGCGGGCGGCGAGCACCTGTTCAAGGGCCGCGACCGCGGGGATCTGGCCCGCCGGGCGGCCGAGCGCTGCGGGGAGGCCGACCCCACCGCCCTGCGCTACCGGCATTTCCTGCCCGAAATGCGGAAGATCGTGCGGGCGTTCTACACCGTGATGACCGAGGGCGACAGCACCGGCCAGCCCTTCACCTTCCCTATCCCCACCGTCAACATCACCGAGGACTTCGACTGGCACGGGGAGAACACCGACCTGCTGTTCGAGAACACGGCCCGCATCGGGTCCTCCTACTTCCAGAACTTCGTGGGCAGCCAGTACAAGACCGACGCGGAGGGGCACCGGGTGCCCGACCCCGACTCCTACAAGCCCCACGCCGTGCGCTCCATGTGCTGCCGCCTCCAGCTCGACCTCCGCGAGTTGCTCAAGCGGGGCGGCGGCCTGTTCGGCAGCGCGGAGATGACGGGCAGCGTGGGCGTGGTGACCCTGAACATGGCCCGGCTGGGCTACCGGTTCCAGGGCGACCGCGAGGGGCTGTTCAACAAGCTCGACCACCTGATGGATCTGGCCCGGTCCACGCTGGAGAAGAAGCGGGTGTTCATCACCGAACTCTATCAGCGCGGGCTCTACCCCTACACCCGCCGGTACCTGCCCGGCTTCCGGAACCATTTCTCGACCATCGGCATCAACGGCGTCAACGAGATGATCCGCAACTTCACCGCCGACGCCGAGACGGTGGCCACGCCGGCCGGGCGGGCCATGGCGGCGGAGATCCTCGACCACATGCGGGAACGGATCCGGCGCTACCAGGAGGAAACGGGCAATCTCTACAACCTCGAGGCCACCCCGGCCGAGGGCACCACCTACCGGTTCGCCAAGGAGGACCGCAAGCGGTACCCGGAGATGATCCAGGCCGGCCAGGCCCCCAACATTTACTACACCAACAGCAGCCAGCTCCCGGTGGACTACACCGAGGATCCGTTCGAGGCGCTGGAACTGCAGGACGACCTCCAGTGCAAGTACACCGGCGGCACCGTGCTCCACCTCTACATGAGCGAGCGGCTGAGCACGGCCGAGGCCTGCCGCCGCCTGGTCCGGCGGGTGGTGGAGAACCACCGCCTGCCCTACATCACCATCACCCCTTTGTTTTCGGTGTGCGAGAAGCATGGCTACCTGCCGGGCGAACATCCCTGGTGCCCGCACTGCGACGAGGAGCTGCTGGCCCGCCACCGGAGCGAATGGACGCCGGCGGAGGCGCCGGCCGAACCAGAGAACCCCAAACCGGAGTCGGCCGCCGCGCGGCCGGAGGAGGCAAGCGTGCCATGAGTCAGAACGAAATCCTCGAGCGCTACCGCGAGGAGCGCACCCGCTGCACCGTGTACACCCGGGTGATGGGCTACCACCGGCCGGTGGAGAGCTTCAACCTGGGCAAGAAGGGGGAGTTCCGTGAGCGGACTCACTTCACCGAATCCCGCGCCGCCGCCCACGAGGCCGCCGACGTCCGGGCCGTCGCCTAGGCCGGTCGCCGACGTCACCCGGTTCACCGCCCAGGACTTCCCGGAGCGGCTGGCCGCCATCGTGTGGTTCGCGGGGTGCAACCTCCGCTGCCCCTACTGCTACAATCCGGACCTGGTGACGGGCCCGGGACGCCTCACCGAGGACGAGGTGCTGGCGTTCCTGGCCACCCGCCGGGGCAAGCTGGACGGGGTGGTGATGTCCGGCGGCGAATGCACCACCTACCGGGGCCTGCCCGATTTCTGCGCCCGGGTCAAATCCCTCGGGTTCGAGGTCAAGACCGACACCAACGGCACCAATCCGAAGATGCTGGCGCGGCTCCTCGGCGAGGGGCTGGTGGACTATGTCGCCATCGACGTCAAAGCGCCCGCCTCGCGCTGGCCGGCGGTGACCGGGGCCGATCTCCACCGGCATGTCCACCGGTCGCTGGAGCTGCTGCTGGGGCAGGCGGAGGTGCGGTTCGAGATCCGCACCACCGTGCATCCCGACCTCCTGCCGACGTCGGCCCTCCGCGAGATCCAGGCCGACCTCGACGGGCTGGGCTTCGAGGGCCCCTGGTATCTCCAGCCGTTCCGGGAGGGCGAGGGCACCCTGGGCGGGCTGCATGCGCCCGAGGCCAAGCTGACCGCTGCCGGCCTGGAACACCCTAGAGTACGGCCGGTGGTCCGGCCCTGAGGCGGCTCAACCTGGCCAGCAACGAGAGGCAAGCCGCCCGCGGCGCCCCCCAGCCCTGGAGGGGCGGCTCAGTCCAGCCTGGGCCGCATGGCCGCGTCGCGCCGGAGGCGCACACGCGGCAAGGCCCTGGAACCGGGGTTCTGAGGGATTCGGAGCCCTCAAGGGGCGATTCGAAGGGAGGACCACTCCCCGGTTCAGCGTCAGGCGTTCGAAACGGATTCCGGAGCCTCGGCCGAACCCCGACGGGGTTCCATCCGCCAGCCCAGGGTTGCGGCCTGGCCGCTACCCTGGGTTCGGCACACCCCATCGACCTACCCCAACGGGGTTGCGTCCGCTATGCCGAACGCGCCGGGCACCTCGGACGCAACCCTTTCAGGGTAGAGCTGTTATCGTGCCGGAACACCCAGGGTAGCTCGTTCCTCGCAACCCTGGGCTGGGGCTACGTAGCCCCGTTGGGGCATCCAGATACGCAGTCCGCGGCTTTCGCGTCCGCCTAGGTTGACGCGAATGCGCTCTGCGGGAACAGCGAGGTACCGGTGGCTCCGGTCGGCTCAACAGGCCCATGGCCGCAGCCGACAAGGATACCGTTCCGCCCCCACCCCTCCATCCTCCCACCC
>PXDE01000313.1 GCA_003566475.1 PVC group bacterium
CACGGCTGGAAGCCGTGGCTACGGTGCCCGGGCCCGCGCCACCCGTAGAAACGGCTTCCAGCCGTTTCCTCCAGCGTGCCGTCTCCCCCTTCATCACGCTGGCCACTGACCCCCGCCCCCTGACCACGCCTCCGCACCGATCACCGATCACTGCCCCCCGCCCCCGCCCTTCGGCTCGTACCCCAGGTTCGGGGCCAGCCACGTCTCCGCCTCCGCCACAGCCCAGCCCTTGCGGGCGGCGTAGTCCTCGACCTGGTCGCGGGCGATGCGGCCCAGGCCGAAGTAGGCGGACTCGGGATGGGCGAGGTAGAAGCCGCTGACCGAGGAGGTGGGGGTCATGGCGTAGGACTCGGTCAGCTCCAGCCCGGTGCGGTCGGTGGCGTCGAGCAGCTCGAACAGCAGGCCCTTCTCGGTGTGGTCGGGGCAGGCCGGGTAGCCGGGCGCGGGCCGGATGCCCCGATACTGCTCGCGGATGAGCTGCTGGTTGGTCAGTTCCTCGTCGGGCGCGTAGCCCCACAGCTCCTTGCGCACCCGTTCGTGGAGGTGTTCGGTGAAGGCCTCGGCCAGCCGGTCGCCCAGCACCTGGACGAGAATGGCGGCATGGTCCTGGTTGTCCTCGCGGTACGCCTTGGCCCGGGCCTCGGGACCGGGGCCCATGGTCACCGCGAACCCGCCCAGCCAGTCGGGCACGCCGTCCCCGCGGGCGGCGATGAAGTCGGCCAGACAGAGGTTGGGCTGACCCGTCCGCTTGTTCATCTGCTGCCGCAGGAACCGGACGGTGGCCCGGACCTCGGTCCGGGTCTCGTCGGCATAGATCTCGA
Organism: PVC group bacterium; assembly: GCA_003566475.1. Lineage (GTDB taxonomy): Bacteria > Verrucomicrobiota > Kiritimatiellia > SS1-B-03-39 > PXDE01 > PXDE01. The sequence continues at coordinate 822 of PXDE01000313.1, forward strand.
CATCGTCCCCCACCCGGCGCGCGGGCCAGAACCCGACCGCGGCCCGCGGCTGGAACCACCTTTCCGCCACGATCCGCCTGAGCATGGCCTGGGCGGCGGCGAACACCTCGCGGGCGGCCTCGCCCGCGTCGGGGTCGTCGAGTACCTCGGGATAGGGCTTCACGATACCCCACGCGTAGAAGAAGGGGGCCCAGTCGATCCGGTCGAGCAGCGGTGCCAGCGGAACATCGTCCCAGGACTTCGCCCCGAGGAAGGTCGGCGGGGGCACCGCGCCCAGGACGAAGGCGGGCGTAGCCCGGCGGGCCCGGGCCTCGGCCAGGGGGATTAGGTTCTTGCCCTCCTGCTTGGCCGCGTGGCGCTCGCGGATGCCGTCGTACTCGGCCACGACCTCGGCGGCGAAGCCGTCGCGGGCCTCGGCGCGGAGCAGCTTCTGCACCACCCCCACCACCCGCGAGGCGTCGGGGACATGCACGACCGGCTGACCGTACTTGGGAGCGATCTTGACCGCCGTGTGGACCTTGGAGGTGGTGGCCCCGCCGATGAGCAGGGGCAGGTCGAAGCCCTGCCGCTCCATCTCGGAGGCGACATGGACCATCTCCTCGAGGGACGGGGTGATGAGCCCGCTCAGCCCGACCACCTGGCAGCCCTTCTCCCGGGCGGTGCGCAGGATGGTCTCGCAGGGGACCATGACGCCGAGGTCGATCACCTCGTACCCGTTGCACTGGAGGACCACCCCCACGATGTTCTTGCCGATGTCGTGGACGTCGCCCTTGACCGTGGCCATCAGGATGCGGCCCTTGGACCGGGCGGCCTCGCCCTCCTGGCGCAGGGCGGCGAAGTAGGGCTCCAGATAGGCCACCGCCTTCTTCATCACCCGGGCGCTCTTGACCACCTGGGGTAGGAACATCTTCCCGGCCCCGAACAGGTCACCGACGACGTTCATGCCGTCCATCAGCGGCCCTTCGATCACGGCCAGCGGGCTGCCCAGGGCCTGCCGCACCTCCTCGACGTCGGTCTCGACGTAGGCGTCGATGCCCTTAACCAGGGCGTGGGCCAGGCGCTCGGCCACCGGGGCCTCGCGCCAGGTCAGGTCGGCCTCGCGCTTGCGGCCCTTGCCGCCGACCTCCTCGGCCAGAGCGAGCAGCCGCTCGGTGGCGTCGGGGCGGCGGTTGAGGACCAGATCCTCGACCCGCTCGCGCAGCTCGGCCGGGATCTCGTCCACCACCGCGAGCTGGCCCGCGTTGACGATGCCCATGTCGAGCCCGGCCTGGATGGCGTGGTACAGGAACACCGCGTGCATGGCCTCGCGCACCGCGGTGTTGCCCGCGAACGAGAACGACAGGTTGCTGATGCCCCCGCTGGTGTGGGCGTGCGGACAGGCCGCCTTGATCCGGCGCACCGCCTCGATGAAGTCCGTCCCGTAGGTCCGGTGCTCCTCCATGCCGGTGCCCAGCGGAAACACGTTGGGGTCGAAGATGATGTCCTGGGGCGGGAAGCCGTGTTCGGTCAGCAGGCGGTAGGCCCGGGCGCAGATGTCCACCCGGCGCTCCAGGGAGTCGGCCTGGCCGCGCTCGTCGAAGGCCATCACCACCGCCGCCGCCCCGTAGCGGCGGATCCGGGCCGCCTGCTCCAGGAACGGCCCCTCGCCCTCCTTGAGCGAGATCGAGTTGACCACGCACCGCCCCTGCACGCAGCGCAGGCCGGCCTCGATCACCGACCACTTCGAGGAGTCGATCATCACCGGCACCCGGGCGATGTCGGGCTCGGCCATGAGCAGGTTCAGAAAGGTGGTCATGGCCTGCTCGGCGTCGAGCATGGCGTCGTCCATGTTCACGTCGATGATCTGGGCCCCGCCCTCGACCTGCTCGCGGGCGACCTCCACCGCCTCGGCGTGGCGGCCTTCGAGGATCAGCTTCTTGAACTTGCGGGAGCCGGCCACGTTGGTCCGCTCGCCCACGTTGACGAAGTTGGTGTCGGGCCGGAGGTCGAATGGCTCCAGGCCGCTCAGCCGGAGGTGGGGCTCGGGGGCCGGGGGCACCCGGGGCGCGATGCCGTCGAGGGCCCGGGCGATGGCCCGGATGTGGTCGGGGGTGGTGCCGCAGCAGCCGCCGACCACGTTGACCAGTCCGTCGCGGGCGAATCCGCCCAGCACCTCGGCCATGTGCTCCGGGGTGTCGTCGTACTCGCCGAACTCGTTGGGCAGCCCGGCGTTGGGATGGACGCTCACGAAGGTTCCGGCGAGAGAGGCCACCGCCTCGACATGGGGCCGCAGGTCGCCCGCCCCAAGGGCGCAGTTGAATCCGATGGTCAGGGGCTCGGCGTGCATCACCGAAATCCAGAACGCCTCGGGGGTCTGGCCGGTGAGGGTGCGTCCGCTGGCGTCGGTGATGGTGCCGGAGATCATGATCGGCCGCCGCGAGGCGGGGTCGCGGTCGAACCGGTCCAGGACCGCCTTGATGGCCGCCTTGGCGTTGAGGGTATCGAAGATGGTCTCGATCAGGATGAGATCCGCCCCGCCGGCCAGCAGCCCGTCCAGGGCCTCGGCGTAGGCGGCCTCGAGCTGGGCGAAGGTGACATTGCGGGCGCCCGGGTTGTTGACGTCGGGCGAAATGGAGGCGGTACGGTTGGTGGGGCCAAGCACGCCGGCCACGAAGCGGGGGCGGTCAGGGGTGCGGGCGGTGATGGCGTCGGCCGCTTCGCGGGCCAGCCGCGCCCCGGCCTCGTTCAGCTCGCGGACCTGGCCTTCCAGCCCGTAGTCGGCCTGAGAGATCGAGGTGGAGTTGAAGGTGTTGGTCTCGAGGATGTCCGCTCCTGCCTCCAGCATGGCGGTATGGATGCCCCGGATGATGTCCGGCCGGGTCAGGTTGAGCAGGTCGTGGTTGCCCTTGAGGTCCTGGGGATGGTCCGCGAACGGCTCGCCCCGGAAGTCCTTCTCCTCCAGGCCTTCGCGCTGGATCATGGTCCCCATGGCCCCGTCCAGGATCAGGATCCGCCGTCCCAGCGCCTCGCGCAGGGTCTCGGTTAGGGACAGGTCTGTGGTCATATGGCTAGGGGACGGGTCTTCGGTGGTTAGGGACAGGTCTTCTGGCTGGGGACAGGTCTCCGGAGGGAAGCACGAATCGGCGCCAAGGTACACCCACCAGGGACAGGCCTCCGGGAGGGGGAACATACCCCAACCCGAATATATTCGCTTATGCGGATGAACGGATAAAGCAGAATCGTCCGCTTGGCAAGGGTCTGTCCCTAACGAGAAGACCTGTCCCTTGTTGGGAGGGGCCATCTCTACGGGAAAACCTGTCCCCACTCGGAAGGGTCTGTCCCTAGCAGATTGGCGACTGGACCGGCAGGGACTGTCCCCATTCGGAAAGGGTCTGTCCCCAACCGTGGGCGTGTCCTGAATTCGGGATTGCGGAATTACCGTAATTCGGTATGGTTGAACCATGAAGGCGACGGTTTCCGTGTCGGCGCGAGGGGGGATCACCCTTCCGGCCAAACTGCGCCGCGAGGCGGGGATCGGTCCGGACCAGACCCTGATCGCCGAAACCACCGGGGGAGGTATCCTGCTCCGGCCCGCAGTGACCCTGCCGGTTGAGACCTACAAAGCCGACCGGGGGCGGGAGTTCGACGAGGCGGAGAGGGAATCGTCCGAAACGGCCTTGCGACGACTCCGGTCCCGGTCCAAGGCGCTTACCCGAGAGGAGATCCTGGCCCTTTGCGACGAAGGGCGCGAACGGTGACCGGATGCGCCAGCGGCTGAAGCCGTTTGGCCAAGACCTCCTGCGGCTGCCTCACCGAACCATTATGGTTGGGAACGCCCGGCGCCAGAAGTGCCCTCAGCAGAGTCGGGCCGAGGCGGCGAGGCGAGATCCCCCCGCATCCCAACTGAGATGCCACAGATCGGCGGGGAATCCTATGGACTGCGGGCGGAAACCGCAAGTTCCAATGGGCAGGGACAAGCCCGGCCCGGCGGATTTCCGAGCCGTTCCGTCGAATGGGGGGGCGCCCGGCTGGGCAACGGGGTGAGGGTCAGGCAGGAATGCCCGACCTACTTGGGCGCTGACCAGAATAGAAGGGCCTTGCGTGCCAATGCGGGCCTCTGTTTCAGACTTGGGCGCGGGGCCACGGGCGGCTGGGGTCTCTGAGGTGCCGCCGCGCTGTGGCTCGGGGATTCCAGGAAACGATGCGTCGACCCCCTTGTGCGCGGCCAGGCGGTGGAGGCTGAGGAGAGTCCGGGTTCCTATCCAGGGCGGGGTCTGCTACAAGAGCCGGATGCGCTTCTCCATGCCTTCGCTTGAAGACCGGCAGATCCGATCCGTGCTCGATTCGGTCGCCGACCGGCATCCGGACGGGACGATCCCCCGGTACTACTACGCCGAGGGGTTTCTGTTCGCGGTGGCCTGCGTTCCGGCCCTCATTCCGCCCTCCGCGTGGCTGGACCGGCTTGGGATCACCCGCAACCTGGCCGACTGCTCCGAGAAGGAGATCGAGTCCTACATCGGCGCCCTGATGGTCCTCTACAACCGCGTCAACGATGGGGTGATGGACGAGGATCTGGAGGCGGTCATGACCGCGCCGTTCGCGGACCGCCCCCTGGACAACATAGCCGACGGGTGTCCGGTGCAGCAGTGGTGCGCGGGCATGTGGAACGGGGCGGCCGCATTCCTGGTGGAGGAAGCCCTCATCCGGAAGCACAGACCCGGCCCGAAGTCCGAGGCGGAACAGGAGGTGACCCGGACGTTTCATCTCGTCCTCGGGGCCATCAGCTACTTCGCGTCGGAGAAGCAGCGGGAGAAGTTCCATGAGGGGCTGCCCCCGGACACCATGGGGAGGCTGGCCGGGGCCTACGCCGACGGCTTCCCCGGCCTGCTGGAGACCTGCGTGACCTTCCGAAGTCTTCCGCCCTTGCCTCCCGAAGCGTTCGAGGCATCGCCATTCACGCGGAGGCGGGCCAAGGAGAAACGGTCCCGGAAAGGGGGACGGACATGATCGCATGCACGCCCGCGTCGCTGTTGTCCTGGAACTTCCGCCTGACCGGGGGCGGCCATGCCGCCGAGGTGACGTACAACTGGCTGTCCGAACAGGGGCGGATCCAGGCCGGTCCCGAGACCTTCCAGGTGATCAAGCAGGGGATGCTCAGCGGAACCTGGACTCTGCAGGGCCCCGACGGGGTGCGGGCGAAGGCGGTGAAGTCTACCCCGCTGACCCGCACCTTCGAGATCGAGACCTCGTCCGGCCCGGTCACGCTGAGAGCCGAGTCGCTCATGGGTCGGACCATGGTCCTCCTGGGATCGGGCTACGGCTGCCGGATCGCCCCGGCCCACTGGTTCACTCGCCGGGCCACCATCGAAGGCGACTTCCGGGACTTCCCCAGCCTGTGCTTCGCCTTCTGGCTGACCAGTCTGCTCTGGAGGCGCAATGCCCAGTCCTCGTGAACGCAGGGCACGGCGCCGACCTCCGGGACGGACCATAGACCTACGCCTCCTCGCATGGTAGGATCGTCGTATTCCAGCTCCGCATCCTCAACCCCTTCTCTGCAAAGGCCCCTTCCATGCCCCATATCGTCACCGAGCCCTGTCTGGGCTGCCGGAACACGGTGTGCGTCACCGTCTGCCCCGTGGACTGCTTTCACGAGGGGCCGGACATGCTGTATATTGACCCCGACGAGTGCATCGACTGCGGGGCCTGTGTGCCCGAATGCCCGGAAGAGGCGATCTTCGAACTCGGACAGGTGCCGGAGAAATGGAAGCCCTACATTCAGATCAACGCGGAGAAGGCCCCCGGCCTTCCCGTGCTCACCGAACAGCGCGAGCCCTTGCCGGGCTGCCGCTCATCCTCGCCCTCGTCCTGACCCTACCTGCCTTCGGGGGAGAGGCCGGGGCGGTGGTGCTGGAGGTCAACCTGCATTGCGCGGCCTGCGTGCGGAGCGCCGGCCGGGTGCTGGCGGACCTGGAGGTCGAGGGAGCCGAGGTCTCGCTCGAGTCGAAGACGGTGACCCTGCCCGCCTCGGCGGCCTCCCGCCGTGACGCGGTGATCGAGGCCCTTCGGAAGCGCGGATATACGGTCACGGTCAGGGAATAGGCTCAGGCGGATTCGGGCGCGGAGCCCAGAGGCAACGTCACGGGCCCGGCGTCGGCCGGTTCGGCCTCCTGACCGGGCGCGGCCTGCCTGGCCTCCTCGTAGATCTTGGCCGGAACGGGTCGCAGATCCCAGACCAGCCCCACCCAGGACAGGGCCCGGAGGATGCCGTAGGTGAGGTCGATCTCCCACCAGTAGAACCCCTGGCGGGTGGCCACCGGGTAGCGGTGGTGGTTGTTGTGCCAGCCCTCTCCCATGGTGATGAGGGCGAGGAGCAGGCTGTTGCGGCTCTCGTCGGCGGTGGCGAACCGGCGGCGGCCGATGACGTGGGTGAGCGAGTTGATGCAGAAGGTGGCGTGGTAGACCAGGACGGTGCTGAGGAAGAACCCGTAGACCACCAAGTTGCCCCCGGTGAGGCCCCACCCGGGCCGGGCCGTCGCCGCCCATTCGCCGAGGCCGAACAGGCTCACCAGCAGCATCAGCGGAGGCAGGGCGTGCCAGCGGTCCAGGAACCGCAGTTCGGGGAACTTGGCGAGGTCGGGCACGAGGTCGAGTTCGGTCCGGGAGTACTTGCGGCAGAGCAGCCAGCCCAGGTGCGACCAGAACAGCCCCCGCCAGGCCGGGGAGTGGATGTCCTGCTCGGTGTCGGCGAACCGGTGGTGGTGACGGTGATGCGCGGCCCACCACAGGGGGCCGAGCTGGGCCGAGGTCCCGCCCACGAAGGCGAGCAGGAACTGGAAGGCCCGGCTGGTCCTGAACGCCCGATGCGAGAAATACCGGTGGTACCCGGCGGTGAGGGCGAATACCCGGACAACATAAAGGATCGCCGCCACCGCGAGCGCCGCCCAGGCGAACGGCACCAAAAACAGCCCGACCAGCGCGGCCAGGTGCATGAAGGCCAGCGGGGTCGAGTCGATCAGGTTGACGTTGTCCTCGTCGCGCAGGATGGCCCGGAGGAGACGTCGGGGAAGGCCGGGGGTCTGCAAGTCAGCCTCCTTGGCTCTTCAGGAAGGCCAGCACCTCCTCGGGGTGCTGGGCGGCGCCGGTGACCTTGGGCCAGTGGCGGAGCACGGTGCCATCGGGGCCGATCACCACGGTGGAGCGAAGGATGCCCTCGTAGGTCTTGCCATACATGCTCTTCTCGCCCCAGGCCCCGTAGGCCTTGAGCATGCCCCGGTCCTCGTCGGAGAGCAGCGTGAAGGGCAGGTCGTACTTGGCCGCGAAGCGCCCGTGGTCGGCCACCGAATCGGTGCTCACGCCCAGCACCTCCGCCCCCAGCGCCCGGATCTCGTCATGGGCGTCGCGGAACCCGCAGGCCTCCTTGGTGCATCCGGGGGTGTCGTCCTTGGGGTAGAAGTAGAGGACGACGGCGCGTCCCCGGTAATCCTCCAGCGCATGGGCCTTGCCATCGCTGCCGGGAAGGCGGAATGTGGGAGCAGGCTTTCCTTCGGCGATCATGGTTTCACCTCGTGGTTGGGGCAAAAGGAGCGGTAGGGTACGGCATGAACTTGAGACAGGCTAGCGCGGCGGTCATCGCCACCATGCTTCTGGGAGTCGTCGGCTCCCGGGCGGAGACCCTTACAGTGTCCCGGACCGTTCCGGCCTACACGGAGGCGGGAGCCTTCATGGGCCAGTTCGCGGCGGGCACCCGCCTGGAGGTGACCGGGCCGGTCCGGGACGGACGGGTTCCCGTCCGCTATGCGCCTCCCGGAGGTCAGGTGATCGAGGCCTGGTGCCGGGCGACGGATCTGGGCCTGGCCACCCCCCCGCCGGGGACGGCCGTTCCGGCCGGGCCGGAGGTGACCGTCGAGGCCCTGAACCGGGAGTTCGGCCTGCCGCTATGGAAGGAGGGCTCGCTGTGGGCGGAACCGGAGGCCGACGTGGCCGGGCGGCTCCGCTGGCCGAGGGAATCGCGGACCTCCCACCTCTCGATCTACCGGGCCTATTTCCCGGAATCGGTCCGGGTCCTGGGGGCGCGGCCGTATACGGGGGCCATCTACTTCGGCCCCGAGGGCGCGAGCGAGCTGTCGTTCGTGTTCGCCAACAAGGGCGACGCCCCGCCGGGCATGGACGTGAGCAACCTGCGGGCGCTGGAGCGGGCGGTGCGCCGGGCCATCGACGAGGACGCGGCGACCTTGGAGGCCAAGCTGACCGAGCTCTTCGGCCGCCCCCAGGGCCAGCGGATCGGCGTGGGATCCCAGACCCGGGAGAACGCCCGGCGCTGGGACTGGAACGGCCACGCCATCCTGCTCGTCCACGCCCGCGACGAGTACGTGGCCCTGCGCATCGTTCCCGAGGCCTTCGCCGACGCCCGGGGCCGGGTGGACCGGATCGGCACCACCGAGCTCCGGCAGACCCTGGCCGCCCGGGTGGTCCGCCGGGACAACGGCGATGTGGTGGTGGGCGAGCTCCCCATGATCAACCAGGGCCCCAAGGGCTACTGCGTGCCCGCCACCTGGGAGCGCTACCTCCGCTACCTCGGCATCCCCGCCGACATGTACGTGCTGGCCCTCGCCGGCCAGACCCGGATCGGCGGAGGCACCACCCTCCGGGGCATGACCCAGGGCGCCCAGGACATGGTCCGGACCTACGGCCGCGATGTGCGCAACTACAGCTCGCGGATCAATCTCCGCGAGGTGTCCCGGGCCGTGGACCGGGGGTTCCCGCTCATGTGGTCCATGCGCATCGACGACGACCTGCACCGGACCCTCACCCCGCGGACGGCGGAGCGGGCCCGGGCGGCCAGCCCCGACGCCTGGAACGAACGGCTGGCCCCGCTCCGGCGGGAGGCCCGCCGCCTCGACCCCCCGAACGCGAACGCCCACGCCTGCATGATCATCGGCTACAACGAGAAGACCCGCGAGCTGGCGGTAAGCGACTCCTGGGGCCCAGCGTTCGAAGAGCGCTGGATCACCGAGGAGGAGGCCCAGGCCCTGAATCTGGGCGGCCTCATGATCATCGAGTGACCGCAGCCCGCCGCCGGAAGACCGTGCTCCAGTCGGTGCGCAGGGTGAGCCGCATGAGCACGGCCAGGGTGAGCACCGAACCGATGGTGACGATGAGCCCGGTGCTCCCCTTGAAGAAGAAGCTGTAGGAGAACAGCACCAGGTAGAACAGCAGGCCGCCCAGGGCCGCCTTCCAGGGGAAAGCCGCGCCCAGCGCCCCGCGCAGGTAGAGGGTGACCATCCCCACCGCCACCCCCGCCGAGATCCAGAACGCGGGATGGATGGCGATGTGGTCCACCAGATACGCGAACAGCAGGTGGAAGGCGAAGAACCCGGCCGAGGTCATGAGGTAGTGCATGGGATGGATGGGCACCCTGGCCACCACGGTGATCGCGGTGAGCAGCACGTAGAAGAAGAGCAGGCACACCGGGGCGAAGAAGGTCATGCGGCTGGCGATAGGGCCCGGGTTGAGGCGGTCGGGGACGATCATCCCGATGTCGCTGCGGGTGAGCTGGTCGGTGGCCGTCCACACCAGGCGCATGCCCCGGCCCTCGGGGACCATGGTGTCCGGGGACAGGCCGCCCTCGGGGAAGTCCACCTTCCGGAAATTGGTGGTCATAGCCAGGTTCAGATTGCGCAGCCGCCCGATCTGGGGGTCGGGCCGGAACCGCCACTCGCCCATGCCCCGGGTCACATAGGCCACGCTCAGGGTCCGCCGCTCGCCGGGGGCGAGCTCGATCAGCTCGCGCACTCCGGTCCGGGTGTCCACGGGCACCGCCTGGGGCTGGCCGTCCACCGCGAAGCGGAACCCGTCGTAAGTGCCCTCGCCGGGGAAGTCGAACTCGAACCGCACCCGGGCGGCCACGGGGTCGGGATTGACGATCTCCCAGGATCCCTGGAACTCGGCCGTGTAGGTGGGATACCAGAACAGGCCCTTGCGCCGGTGCCGAAGGTCGAGGTCCACCTCGAGGTCGTTGCGCACCGGGGCCAGTCGGCGCTCATGGCCGGTGCCCGGCATCCGGGTGACGAACCGGGGCGCGGTCTGGACCAGCGCCCCGCCCCACAGGTGGTCCACCGCCTTGCCGAGGCGGCCGCTGAAATCGGCGGTGCGGATGGACACGGCCGTGCCCAGGACGATCCAGGCCCCGGCCGAGCCCAGGTAGATGACGCCGATGGCGAGCATGCGAAGGAAGGTCATGACGGGACTCCTCAGGGTTGGACGGGTTCGCGGAAGTGGAAGGCGAGCGGAACGGGAGGCCCTTCGAAAAAGACCCGGGTGAACCGGTGGGGCCGGCCCTCGAACTCGCGCGGCATCTGGTCCGCCGCACGCTTTTCGGGGGCCTCGACGGGATGGATGGCGCCCTCGTAGGACAGCAGCTCCACGCGCCGGGGCAGGCCCACGGTGAGAGCCAGCCGCCGGGCGGCCAGGCCGAGCCCGGGCAGGGCCGCCTCGAGACGGCCGTGGAGGCCCAGGGCCGGCCCGGGCTGGATCCACGCCACCTCCACGGCGGAGGCGCCCTCCCGGGCGAGGGGGATCAGCCAGCCCCCCTCCCCCGCCGCGAACACCTCGCGGTCGGCGCCGTTGACCCGGCAATGCCAGACCCGGGCCCCTTCTCCGGGCGCCACCCGCAGGCGGGCTTCGGGCACCGGGGGCACGTTCAGCCGGACCAGGGTCAGCCGGTCGCCATTCTCGGAGAAGCTCACGAACACCTCGACCGCGTCCACCACCACGTCGGGCGAGGCCACCTTGTCGAACCGCTCCAGACTCACCCGCAGGGGGCCGGCATCCTCCGACTGGTGATAGGTGTCCCCGGCCCGATCATGGAGCGCCCGGGGCAGACGGGCGGCGGGGAGATCGCGGAGCAGGGCGTCGGCCTCGACGGTGAACCGTCCGTCCTGAGGATGGACGATCACGAACGCGCCCTCGCGGCCGGCGTTGCCTTCGATCCGCGGGAGGCGCACGCCCATGGGCGTCTCCCCCGCCGACGCGTCCGAGCGGAACTCGAGGTCGAATCCGGCGGCCTCCCGGCCGGGCCGGATCTCGATCCGTCCGGGCTCAGGATGGGCCAGGGCCCCGGCCCGCAGGCTGCTGCCCACCAGCCGGAAGCCATCGGGGATGTGGAGCCGAAGAGGATCCCGGCCGACATGCCGGGGGGCAAAGGCGGTGCGGAGGAGCACGCTCTGCTGTTCGAGGGCCAGCTCGGTCAGCAGATCCACCTCGACGGGCCGGTCGGCTTCCAGCCCCCGGGCGTCGGCGAAGCGGATGCGAACCGACCGGCCCCGGGGATGGACCCGGCCCGGATCGCCGGTGGGCAGCCCGGGAAGGTCGAGCAGGTCGAAGCCTTCGTCGGCCTGGACGGCCAGGGACCGGCTCAGCGCCTCGGGCAGCGGGATGTCCACGGCCAGGCTGGCTCCGTCCTCCTCGACCGGCAGGAGCAGGACCAGCCCGATCCGGAACGCCTCGGCCTGCGGCAGCACCTGGGGCTGGCCGCGCATCAGCAGCAGGGCCCCTTCCGCGCGGGGCGGTCCTTCCAGAATCACCTCCCCGTCCAGCAGCGGAACCGGCCGGGGCCGGCCGGGCAGGCGGCGGCCGGTCACCGTCACCTCGGCCCGGGCCCGGTCCCCGGACAGGCGCACGGAATAGTCCGCCGATTCGAACACCACCTCCGCCGGCCGCTCGGCCTCCCGGCGCTCCGGATCCTCGTGGTCGAGCTGAAGCCGGTAGAGGGCTTCGAATTCCGGCCAGGGCAGAGTCACCGTCTGCCCCGCCGCCGCCAGGGCCGAGACGGCCAGCGCCATCAGAGTTCGCAAGATCGGACTCACCGTCATCCTCCTCGCCGCCACTGGCGGCCGTTGGTTCGCAAGCCATTGAACCTCAGCCGGATGAAACCAAGGGGAAGAGCGTGTGAAGAGGGTGTGAAAGGTGGGTGAAGCGGGGCCGCCATCCCGTAGGTCGGGCATTCCTGCCTGACCCCCACGCCCGACCTCGCGAGGCCCGTCGTCCGCCAGTGCGTCCCCTGCGTCGGCTCGGTGGAAGCGCGGTTCAGGGTCGGGCCGGTTTCGTCCCCAGTGGGTCAGCCAGGAATGGCCGACCTACTGGCCCCGCCCGGCGGCGGCGCGAGGACGCGTAGGGGGGGCGGCTCAGAACGGCAGATACGCCCGCACGCCGAGGGTCACGGTGTCGGTGTCGATCTTGCCGAGATCGGGACGGTTCCAGCGGGCGTAGCGGTAGGAACCGAACACCTCGACCGGGATGGGCAGGGCGCCGAACCGCACGCCCGCCCGCAGGTCGTAGAAGGGCCGGCGGGCGAACTCGCCGTCGGTGTAGTCGATCCCGATTCCGCCGCCCACGAACAGGAACTCGCCGGTGGTGACGATGAGGGAGGGGGAGGTGACGGGCTTGGTGCTGATCCCCCGCCCCCTCGGGCTATGCTCGATCTCGAGCGAGGCCGCGAGGAGGCGGTCGCGCTGGGTCAGCGAGACCACCCAGCCCAGCCCGCTCTCGTCGATGCCGTCGACATCCACGTCATCCGCGGCTCGCCAGTAGTTGACTCCAAATCCCAGAAAGGCCTTCTGGGCCAGAGCCGGAACCGGCGCCATCAGCATGCCCGCCACCGCCCACACCATCCAGCGCTTCATATCCTTCCCTCCCTATGATCGGGCCGGCGCCCCTGCGGCCCCGGCGAATGGCCCCACTGTAGCACAGTTCGGTCCGGTTGGACTTTCGATGGCCAAACCCGTATAGCTAGGCCATGGACAACCCCCATCATGTCGAGGAGCGGGCGGTCGCCTTCTCCGACTCCGATGCGGCCGGCGTGGTGCATTTCACCGCCCTGCTCCGGTACGCCGAGGACGCCGAGCACCGGTTTCTCGCCCGCGTCGGCGTTCCCCTCATCCTCCGGGAGAACGGAGACATCATCGGGTGGCCACGGGTGCATGCCCAGTTCGACTTTCGGGCCCCGGTCCGGTTCGGCGAGGAGGGGACGGTGGCCCTGCGGCTGACCCGGGTGGGTGAGTCCTCGCTCACCTTCCGGTATCGGGTCGCCCAGCTCGACACGGTCGTGGCCGAAGGCGAGATGACGGCCGTTCAGGCCTGCATCGGCCCGGACGGCCCCGGCCGCTCGGTGCCGCTGTCCGAGGATCTGCGGGCCCGGCTCGAGACCATCCTCCGGCACGGGAGCTGACCGCCAATGAACGCCATCTTCGCCCTCGTCTTCTTCGCCGCCATCCAGCTCGCCCCCGAGCCGGCGGACGTGATCCACGTCCAGACTCCGCTCGGCGAGACGCTGTCTCTGATCCGCGACCGCGAGGGCTGGTGGACGGTGGTCCGCGACGGGGTCGCCCCGGAGCGGAAGGTACGGACGGAGGATGGGCGCCTGGTGTCCCGGCCGGTGGACCGGGGGGCCGAGGAGACGGTCGACATGCCGGAAGTGGACTGGAGCGAGGCCGAGGCGTTCGAGCGGGATGGGGTCCGATTCCTCGTCGAGCGCCAGGCCCAGGGCGCCACCATCACCTGGCTGGCGGCGGATGACCTGCGGCGCGTGTTCCGGCTCAACTGGGCCCGCGACGAACGCCTCCCGGGAATTCCGGCCGAGGCGCCCTGAGGCCATGTAGCCGCGGCCGCCAGGCCGTGGATGTCAACGGGGAGGTTGCGCGAACGCCCCTGCGAAGGAGCTTCGCGCGGAGTTCTCGCACTCCTCGTCGTCATTCCACGCACGTCCACGTCCTGGCGGACGCGGCTACGGGATGCGTGCCGCGGCTACTTCCCTCCGTCGAGGAACCGGAACATCGCCTCCTCGGATTCAAACCGGAGGCGGGACTTGCCGGCTTCGGCGCCGCGGCGGATCTCCTCGGCGTCGAGCCGCTGCCATTCCGGCCAGGAGACCCACCGGACTCCGGCCTCCTTCAGAAGCCCTTCCAGGCCCGAGGATCCGGAGACATCGGCCGCTTCGGCCCCGGCCAGGTCGTCCAGCAGGGTGGCCGCCGTCTCGGTGCTGTCGGCCTTGGTCTGCCCCACCAGGCCGCGGGCGCCCCGCTTGATCCATCCCGCCGCATACACACCACCGAGGCCGGCCTCGGGTTCCAGCACACGGCCCCGCTCGTGACGGGCATGTCCCGTGTCCCAGGGCAGCGAGGCCCAGGCGGAGGCCACGAACCCGGTGGCCAGCAGGGCCATCGAACAGGGCAGCCGCTCCTCGGCCCTCTCCAGCGGAACCGGCCGAACCTGGCCGGCCGGGCCTTCCAGGCGGTTGGGGGTCAGCACGACCTCCCGGACGTGGCCTTCGCCCCGGAAGGCGGATGGGCTCCGGCGGAAATGGAAGCGCAGGCGGACCCGGTGGGGGGTGTGACGGGCCGGGGCATGGGCGACGGCGCGGAAGGCCTCCAGCATCCTGGCCGTGGCCGGGGATTCCGCTTCCTCCGCCGACGCGGGGTCCAGCAGCAGGTCGGCGGGGTCGATCTCGACCAGGAGGTCGGGGATGCCGAAGACCTCCCGCAACTCGGTGGCGCCGAATGCGGCCTGGGCGGGCCCGCGACGTCCCACCAGATGCACCTCGCGCACGGTGCTCCGGGCCAGGGCCTCGGCCACCTCGGGGGGCATGTCGGTGGCCGCGAACTCGCCGGGGTCTCGGAGCAGCATGCGGGCCGTGTCCAGGGCCACGTTGCCGTGACCCACAATCACCACCGAAGGCCCCGAAAGGTCCACCGGATGGGCGGCCTCGGGATGGCCATTGTACCAGTTCACGAACGAGCCGGCCGGCATGACCCCGTCGAGGTCCTCTCCCGGGATGCCCAGCGGATGGTGCCGCGACGCCCCTGCCGCCAGCACCACGGCGTGGAAATGTCGGCGAAGGACGCCGAGATCGAGGACCGTGCCGGCGTCCACCCCGCCGAAGTACCGGCAGCGGGGATCGGCCAGGGTGCGGGCGAGGACCGTCGCCACCCGACGGATCGGTTCGTGATCCGGCGCCACCCCGTAGCGGATGAGCCCGAACGGGGCGAGGCGGCGCTCGATGACCGCCACTTCGGCCACCCGGGGATCGCGGAGAAGCTGGCCGGCGGTGAAGCAGCCGGCGGGGCCGGCGCCGATCACCGCCACGCGCCAGCCGGTGGGTTCGTTGGATTCCGTCATCGCCTCAGTCAACGCCAGCCGCGCCGACGGGTCAAGCAGGCGGCTGCGCAGCTCCGCAGCGCCGCCGAAGAACGGAGGTTCAAGGCTCGGAGGTTAGTGGTCAGTGCAGGCCGCTGGACCGCGCCGCTGCGCGGCGGGGTTCAGCCGGATAAGGGGCGAGACCCGGGGCGATGCGGGATCGGCGATCCGCGATGCGGGAAAACCGAAGATTGACGATTGACGAGGTACGATTGACGAAAATGAAGCCGCCGTCAGGCGGCGCCCCGTGGCCCGGGCTTCCCGCCCGGAGCCGAGCGAGGTTCGATCCCGATCCGGCCATGAGAAGCGCTTTCGCCGACCATGGTCGATTCGGGATCCGGCCTCGCGCGGGCACGGGCTGGAATCGCCGTGCCACGTCGGGGGCATCGTGTTGGCGAGCCGTGGTTTGTGGGAGAAGGCGTGCTTCGACGTCTCTGAGCAGTGGATCTCGGGTCTGGTGCGGGGTCAAGCGCCGGGTCGAGGACGAGCCAAGGCGGTGTCGCACGGGGTAAGGAGGCGAAGCGGCCTGATGGACTTGGAGGTTAGGCGGTGAACGCCGGGCCTTGGTTAGCCCATGCCACCGCAGTCCATGGCCGGAGGCCCGTCGGCCGGGTGCCACCGCCATGGACGGCGGGGGCAGAGTCCCGTCTGCGGGACGGCGACCCCGCCTTGGCTCTTTTCGGAGGCGGGATCCGGGCAGCAATCGCCGGAATTGGTGCAAGCCGCACGCTGTCACGCAGTTGAATGGCGTGGCGCGGGATGGTGTCTCAGAGCAGTTGCTGCCGCTGAATCCCTTGGTTCAGCCGGATGGGGGTTGAGAGACACCGCGCTGAGGAAGCGGCGGGGAGGGCGAGGCTCCTGCCG
>PXDE01000306.1 GCA_003566475.1 PVC group bacterium
CGTCGGCGCGGGCCCGGGTGCGGTCATCGATGGAGTCTTCTCGACCATGCGGCTGCATCCGACGTGGGACGGACGTCCTCGTCCGTCCTGTGAAGGAGCCGCGCCTGGATGGCCCTTGGCCCGCGTTTCACGCTGCACCAAGGGCGTTTCAGGCTCTGGACATCGCGGAGACGGACGAGGACGTCCGTCCCACGGAGACCGGTCACGTCCGCCTGGGCGAGATCGGCGTCCGGCTTACGGGCAAATTGGGGCTTCGCGCCCGGGGTTGACCCCGGGGGGGCGGTCGCGGTATAAGGGCCAGCTAACTTCGACTTCTGCGCCGGAGTGGACCTTGGTCCGCTCCGTTTCTGTCTAGAGCGGCGGCGCCAGGCGCGGCCGGGAGGATGACCGGGCTATGAACAGGCAATTGGTGGAGCTGGTGGACGTGATCGCGCGGGAGCGCGGGATCGAGGCCGAGCAGGTGTTCGCCGCCCTCGAGGCGGCGGTGGCCAGCGCGGTGCGCAAGAGCTCGGATCTGAAGACGGCCGAGGCCCGGGCCGAGATCAACCGCCGCACCGGCAACATCCAGGCCTGGAGCCTCTGGAACGTGGTCGATTCGGTGCACCTGCCCGAGGTCGAGATGTCGGTGGAGGAGGCCCGCAAGCTCAAGCCCGACGCCCAGGTGGGCGACGTGGTCGAGGTGCCGGTTCCCTCCGACAAGCTGGGGCGCATCGCCGCCCAGTCGGCCAAGAACACCCTGATGCACGGCCTGCGCCAGGCCGAGAAGGACCAGCTCTTCGAGGAGTACAAGGGGCGCGAGGGGGAGATCATCACCTGCACGGTGCGACGGTTCGAGCGCAGCGACGTGATCGTCGAGCTGGAGAAGGGCGAGGGGGTGATCCCCGCCTCGGAGCGGGTGCGCACCGAGGAGTACCAGCGGGGCGACCGGATCAAGGCGTATCTGGTCCGGGTCGAGAACGTGGGGGCGGGCACCGAGGTGGTGCTGTCCCGCAGCCGGCCGGAATTCGTGCGGCGGCTGTTCGAGCTGGAGGTGTCGGAGATCGCGGACGGGACGGTGGAGATCGTGGGGATCGCCCGGGAGGCCGGCTACCGGACCAAGCTGGCCGTGCACACCCGGGACGAGAAGGTGGACCCGGTGGGGGCGTGCGTGGGCATGCGCGGCATGCGGGTGAAGAACATCGTCCGCGAGCTGGGCGGGGAGAAGATCGACATCATCCGCTGGCGCGAGGACGTGGCCAAGTTCGTGGGCGAGGCTCTGAGCCCGGCCCAGGTGAGCGAGATCGAGGTGTTCGAGGACGAGCAGCGGGTCCAGGTGCGGGTGGACGAGGACCAGCTCAGCCTGGCCATCGGCAAGAAGGGGCAGAACGCCCGGCTCACCGCCAAGCTCACCGGATGGAAGATCGACATCGACAAGATCGACCGCGAGCGCGGCTTCCACGAGAAGGTGGCGGCGGCGGTGGCCAGCCTGGCCGGGCTGGGGGAGATCGGCGAGGAGCGGGCGCGGGCGCTGGTCAGCCACGGCTTCCTCTCGCCCGAGGGGGTGCATGCGGCCGATTCGGACGACCTGCTCGGAATCGAGGGCTTCGACGAGGAGGCGGTGGCCCGGCTCAAGGCGGCGGCCGCCGCCGTGATCGCATCCGGCGACGAGGCGGCGGAGACCGCGGCCGCGCCGGAGACGCCGCCCGACCCGGCCCCCGACCCGGAGGCGGCGAGCCCGGACCTGCCAACCGAGGAGGCGCCGGCGGCGGAGGTTCCGGCCGAGGAGGAAGCGGCGGCCGACGTGCCGGCCGCGGAGGTGCCGGCAGGAGAGGTCGCACCGTCGGAGACCCCGGCCCCCGAGGAGTCGGCCGGGGACGGGCTCGCCGAGGACGCGCCTGCGGAAGCGCCGGTCGGCGCCCCTCCGGCGCCGGACGCTCCGGCGGCGGACGAGGATGAGAAGGCCCGGGCGGCCGGCGCGAGCCCGGCGGAGGATGGGTCGGCCTCATGAGGGTGAACGAACTTGCCAAGGAGCTGAAGGTCTCCAACAAGGAGATTCTGGCCAAGATCGAGGAGCTGGGCTGGGGGACGAAGTCCCACTCCTCGGCCATTCACGCCGACGAGATCGACACCTTGCGGGAGATCTTCGCCCCGCCGGCCCCGGAAGAGGCCGACGAGGTCGAGGAGGCGCCGGCCCCGGCGCCCGAGCCGGAGCCAGAGCCCGAGCCAGAGCCCGTTCCGGAGCCGGAACCCGAACCCGTGCCGGAGCCCGAACCGCCCAGGCCTCCGGAACCGCCGCCCCCGGCCAAGCCGGACAAGATCGTGGTCAAGGGCTCCATCGTGGTCCGGGAGCTGGCCGAGGCCATGGGCATCAAGCCCAACGCGCTCATCGCCGAACTGATGAGCATGAACATCTTCGCCTCGATCACCCAGAAGCTCGACCTCAAGACCATCCATGCCATCTGCGAGCGGCATGGCATCGAGGTGGCGCAGGAGAAGAAGCCCACGCCGAAGCCGCCGCCGGCGAAGCCTCCCGAGCCTCCCCAGCCCAAGGTGGACAAGCCCGAGGCCATGCATGGCCGGCCGCCGGTGGTGGCGTTCCTCGGCCATGTCGACCATGGCAAGACGTCTCTGCTCGACCACATCCGCAAGGCCAACGTGGTCTCTGGGGAGGCGGGAGGGATCACCCAGCACATGGGCGCCTACCAGGTGGAATGGAAGGGTCACCCCATCACGTTCCTCGACACGCCGGGCCACGCCGCGTTCACGGCCATGCGGGCCCGGGGGGCCAACATCACCGACATCGTGGTGCTGGTGGTGGCGGCGGACGCGGGGGTGATGCCCCAGACCCGCGAGGCCTTCCAGCACGCCAGGGCGGCGGGGGTGCAGATCATGGTCGCCCTCAACAAGATGGATCTGCCCACGGCCAACCCGGACCGGGTCAAGCAGCAGCTCATGGAACTGGAGCTGATGCCCGAGGACTGGGGCGGCGACACGGTGGTGGTGCCGGTGAGCGCCACCGAGGGCACGGGCATGGACGACCTGCTCGAGCTGATCGCCCTCCAGGCGGAGATGCTGGAGCTGAAGGCCAACCCGAAGCGCCGGGCCGAGGGCCGGGTGATCGAGGCCCGGATGGAGACCGGCATGGGCCCGGTGGCCACGGTGCTGGTGGAGAACGGCACGCTCAAGGTGGGCGACGCGGTGGTGTCGGGGCCCCACTGGGGCCGGGTGAAGGCGCTGGTGAACGATCAGGGCAGGCGGATCAAGAGCGCCGGCCCCTCCACCCCGGTCCAGATCCTCGGCCTGAGCGGGGTGCCCGAGGCCGGGGCCGAATTCGAGGCCCACACCAGCGACCGCGAGGCGCGGCGGCTGGCCGAGGAGCGCCAGGAGGCCCAGCGCACCCAGTCTCTGGAAGCGCCCCGGCGGGCCTCGCTCGAGGATTTCCTGGCCGGAACCACCCAGGACGTGCGCGAGCTGCGGCTGGTGGTGAAGGCCGACGTCCAGGGATCGCTGGAGGCCATCCGCCAGGCCATCGACGGGATCAGGAGCGACAAGGTGAAGGCCCGCATCCTGCTCGAGGGCGTGGGCAACGTCACCGTGAGCGACGTGCTCCTGGCCAGCGCATCCGACGCCATCATCCTCGGCTTCCAGGTCGGCCAGGAGCCCGGGCTGGGCAAGACGGTGAAGCAGGAAGGGGTGGAGATCCGCCACTACAGCATCATCTACGAGCTGCTCGACGACGTGCGCGACGCCATGACCGGCCTGCTCGAGCCCATTTCCCGCGAGGAGATTCTGGGCCGGGCCGAGGTCAAGCAGGTGTTCTCGCTCAAGAAGGGCAAGGTGGCGGGGTGCATGGTGGTCAGCGGCCGGGTACAGGCCGGGGCCCGGGCCCGGCTCATCCGCGACCATCAGACCGTGTTCGAGGGCCGCCTGGGCTCGCTCAAGCGGTTCCAGGCGGATGCCGCCGAGGTCCGCGAGGGCCAGGAATGCGGCATGCGGATCGAGAACTTCGACGCCTACCAGGAAGGCGACATCCTCGAGATCTACC
>PXDE01000217.1 GCA_003566475.1 PVC group bacterium
CCCCTCGCCGGACCTGGTGGCCCGCCAGGTGCGGGGCCGCCTGGCCCGCCAGGAGGCGTTTCCGGCGCGGCTCTTCGACCGCGAGGTTCAGGTGACCGGTCTGGATGACGCCGGGATGCTGGCGCTGGCCTCGGAGGGCCAGACGGTGAAGGTTCCCATGGCCCGTCTGACCGCGGAGGACCAGAGCCGACTCTTGCAGGCGGCCACCGCGCCCTGAACCGGGATCTCGCCCGCTTCCGGTCTGGCCCCGGCCGGCCCGGCGTGCTACACATGGTCGAGCCGCTTAACCGCGCGGCCGGATCGGCATACGGTGCAGGTGACCGTGGTCGGTTCCACGGGATCCGAACAGGGACAAGGAAGGTCCATGAGCGAGAAGTCAGCCAGTGCCGCCCCCATCGCCACCGCGGCGGTGGACACCATGACGTGCCACAAATGCGGGGCCGAACTGGACGTCTCGGAGATGAACCGGTTCGAGGCGTTCGAGTGCCCCGCCTGCGACGCCCGGCTGGTGGTGCCGGCCGGGCTGGGCGATTTCACCCTGTTCGGGGCGATCGGTTCGGGTGGCATGGGTGGCGTCTACCTGGCCCGCGACGAGAAACTGGGCCGTCTGGTGGCCATCAAGGTGATCCGGAGCCGGAAGGGGCTGACCCCCAAGGTGCTCGATGATTTCCGGAAGGAGGCGAGGGCGGCCGCCCAGCTCAATCATCCTCACGTGGCCCAGGTCTACAGCTTCGGCGAAAAGGCGGGGCAGCCCTACCTGGTCATCGAACTGGTCCCGGGCCTCCGCCTGGACGAGCTCATCAAGCAGGAGGGCAAGGTCGACCTCGCGCTCGCGGTGCGGGCGATCCGGGAGACGGCCGAGGGCCTGCAGGCGGCGGAGCATGCGGGGCTCATCCATTCCGACGTGAAGCCGGAGAACATCCTGCTCGACGCGGAGGGGCACGCCAAGCTGGTGGATTTCGGCATCGCGGCCTTCGTTCACGAGGAGATCCAGGGCGGCACCATCTACGGGTCGCCGTACTACATTGCCCCGGAGCGGATCCGCCGGCAGCCGCCCAGCGTCCGGGCCGACATCTTCAGCCTGGGGGCGTCGCTCTACTACGCCCTGGCCGGGACCCGTCCGTTCGAGGCGCCCACCCGCAAGGAACTGCTGGACCCGAAGCTGCGCGAGACCTGCACGCCGCTGACCTCGCTGCGCCCGGAAGTCCCGCCTCGCCTGGCCGAGTTCGTCCACCGGATGATCCAGGCCGATCCCGCGCAGCGGCCCGACCACTATGCCGAGGTGGTGCAGACCCTCCGGGAGATCGGGGAGGGGCTGCCGCCGCCCCAGCTTCCCCGTCTGGTCTCCACCAAGAACAAGCTGGCCCGGCTGCTGAGGCGGATCGACGCCCGCCCCCCAGGCAGCGGAGGCGGCAGCCGCAAGCGGCGGCTGGTGGTGCACCATGGGGCCCGGACCTCGTCCATGACCGGCACCGTGTCCGGCCTGGGGGTGGAG
This sequence comes from PVC group bacterium, assembly GCA_003566475.1. Lineage (GTDB taxonomy): Bacteria > Verrucomicrobiota > Kiritimatiellia > SS1-B-03-39 > PXDE01 > PXDE01. The sequence goes on from PXDE01000217.1 coordinate 1,496, forward strand.
ACGGGGGCGGTCACCGGAACGTCGGCCGTCGCGCCGGCCCCGGCCCCGAAGGGATCCCCGGTGGGCAGGATCGTGGCCGCGCTGGCGGTGCTGGCCGGGGTGGGGGGGCTCGGGGTCTGGGGGCTGTCCCGGCTCAGGGGCCCCGGGCCCGAACGGCCCGATCCGGCCGCCGCCCTGGCCGAGGTTCGCCGGGAGACCCGCGAGGCGGCGGAGGAGGCGAGGGAGCTGGCCGAGGAGATCCGGACCATGGTCGAGGGTCTGGAGGCCGACCGACCCCTTCCCGAGGCGCTGGGGCCGATCACCTTCCCGGAGGTGGAGCAGGCCCTGGTCCGAGCCCGGGAGCGCGTCGACGCCGCCAATGCCGAGGCCCGCACCGCCGCCGAACAGGTCTCCGGCGAGCATGGCGACCTGATGGCCCGGATGGCCGCCCTGACCGTCCGCGACGCGCGGGCGCCGGACGTGGCGACCGATGGCCGGGGCACCGTGCTCACGCGGCACTGGCGGGGCATCGGGGTGGACGTGGGACCGCGGGTCCGAAGCGGTGACTTCACTCCCCAGCGTCCGCCGGACGAGCTGTTCCTCTCCACCGGAGTGAATTTCGAGGGGACGCGGGGCACCCGGTTCTACCAGCGCCACCTCGGGTTCGTGCATCCCCCCCGCTCCGGCGAGTACCGCTTCCTGATCGTATCCGACGACGACTCCTCGCTGTTTCTCAGTTCGGGCGAGATCCCGGAGCAGAAACGGCTCATCGCGAGTTCGGCGACGGTACGCCCCGGCGAGATCCCGGAACGCAGGCCCCATCTGAGCGATGCGGTGTCCCTGGAGCAGGGGCGCCGGTACTACCTCGAGGTCCATCACCTGCAGCGGGACGGCGTGGAGTATCTGACCGTGATGTGGCAGCCCCCGGAGGCGGCCGACTTCCGTCCGGTTCCCCCCGAGGTTCTGTCGCCATGGCCGGTGCTGAACCTGGATCAGCTTGAGGTCCGCCAGGAGGGGGCGCCGGCGACGGTGCCCGAAACCCGGGTGGCGACGCCGTCCGCGCGGCCGCCGGCCGACCCCCAGCTCGCCCGTACGTTCGGGGCCCGTCTGGCCGCGCATCGCGCCGCCTGGCAGCAGGTCCGGTCCGGGGTGGCGGAGGTCGGCCGCGACGCGACGGCGCTGGCCGGAGACGCGGTCCGGGCCGCCGACGCGGCGGACGTGGCTCTGGTCGCGGCCGTGGTGCATGGTCAGCGGGATCGCGTGTTCAGCATGCGGGACGAGATGCGCGAGGTCCGAACCCGGCTGGAGGGGGTCGAGACCGCCCTGGCCGAGGCGGTGGCGGGCGCGGAACAGGTACGGGAGGAGGCCGCCGGGGCGGCGGCGGCGGCGGTCGCCGAGATCGAGGCCGAGACCGGCCGCCGGATCGAGGCCCTTGCCCGCGAGGTGGAGGAGCTGGAGCAGGCGGACGAGGACCTCTCGGCGATTCGGGCCTATCTCGACGTGGCCGACGAGATCCCGGACCTGGCCCGCGCCTGGAATGCCGAGGCGGGCCTGGTCCGCCTCGCCCAGGCCCGGAGGCGGCTTCCCGAGCGGTTCCGTCAGGAGGGCATGCTCCTGGTTCCCCAGGCCAGGCTGGAGCGGCTCGACTACCTGAAGCGCCAGATGCTCCGTCATATGGCCGACACCAGCTTCCCCGGGCTGTGGAGGCAGGACGGGGAGCCGCAGGACGTGGAAAGGGTCGCGGAGGAGGGGGTGCGGGTGGCCGGACGCGTCGTGCCCTGGGCCGAGGTCGATCCCCGGCAGGGCCTGGGCCTGGTCAACGCCCTCCTCTCGCGCACGCCGGCCGCCACCGATGGCCGGGCCTGGCTGGGGGCGGCCGTCTATGCGCAGGAGACGATCTCGCCTGCCGAGGCGGGCCGCTACATTCGCCGTGCCCTCGAACTGGACGACACGCTGCGGCCCCTGGTCCGGGCCGTCTACGCGGGCGACCTGGAAGGATCCTAGGCGGCCGCCTTGGCCGGACGCCTCCGGCCGGCGCTAGCGGACCACCGCCCGCACCCACTCCCCGATGGTCAGGCGGCACGTCTTGAGGTAATCGACCACGCGGGCGCGGGTCACCCCGCCTTCCAGATCCAGATCAAGCTCGAGAACCGGATCGCCGTCCTCGTCCAGAAAGGATCGGGACAGACTGCGGGTGCGGTTCCACTCGTTCACCTTCGGCAGCGTGGCCTCGGTGCCTGAGAAGGCGAGCCGGAAGAGGAGCTGCATGCGGGATTCGGAGATGAGGATATAGGCCCGCAACCCATCGACCCGCCACAGGATGTCTCCATCCTCGTCGATCTCGGTGGCATAGCCCTCGCCATCCATGATGGCCTTGAGCTCCCGCGCCTCGATCCGCTCCAGGATCGGCTGAGCACCCGCCTCCGGGTTGCCGATCGCCATCATCCAGCCGACCACCAGCCCGATTCGTGCCGCCAACGGAAGCGACCGCTTCATGGAAAACGCTCCTATAGGTATCGTCAGGACCGGAATGGC
>PXDE01000297.1 GCA_003566475.1 PVC group bacterium
ACATCAAACATCGAACGTCCAACACCGAACATCGAACCCGGTCGTGCGTTCCATTCGCCATTTGCTATCGATTCTCGCGGCTCGGATGGGGGGCGCGGGGAGCCTCGGAACCGCGGAATGCCGAACGTCGAACGGGGCAGCCAGTACCTCGATGTTCCCGCGAGGCGGGACGAGGGCGCATGTGCGGCGCCGGGCTGGAGGAAGGCTCGACCATGGCTTCTCTTCCGCCCAGGCAGGCTCGTTCCATGCGCGGTCCGTCCCGCAGGGCGGGAACAGCGGACTACTGGGTCCGCGGCCATGCGACCATATGCCTGTGCGGACCCACGGCTTATCCACGGAATCGCGTGAGCATGTCTCAGAGCAGAACAGGATGGACCTATGCGGGACGTTGAGCGGACAGGGTGTGAGCGCTACGTGGGCCGGCTGGCGCCGAGTCCGACGGGGGCATTGCATCTGGGCAACGCCAGGACGTTTCTGATCGCCTGGCTGCGGGCCCGGAGCCTCGGGGGTCGGCTGATCCTGCGCATCGAGGATCTGGAGCACCCCAAGGTCAAGCCCGGGACGGTCTCGGACATCATCGATGATCTGCGGTGGCTGGGCCTGGACTGGGACGAGGGGCCGGACGTGGGAGGCTCGCGGGGTCCGTACGTGCAGTCGCAGCGTCAGGGTCTCTATCAGAACCTTCTGAAGCGGCTGGAATCCGAGGGAAGGATCTATCCCTGCATTTGCCGCCGGGCCGATGTGGAGGCGGCCCAGGCGGCGCCGCATGCGGGCGAGGATCTCCGGTACCCCGGCACCTGTCGGGGGCGGTTCGCGTCCATGGAGGAGGCGAGGAAGGTGGCGGAGGGACGGGACCCGGCCTGGCGGTTCCGCGTGGCCCCGGGACCGTCCCGGATCGAGGATGGGTTTCTGGGGCCGGACACGGCCGACCTCGAGAAGGAGTCCGGGGATTTTGTGATCGGCCGCGATCGGGCCGGCGCCGGCTATCAGCTCGCCGTGGTGGCCGACGACGCGGCCATGGGGGTCACCGAGGTGGTCCGGGGCGACGACCTCCGCCTGAGCATGCATCGCCAGGCGGCGTTGGCGCGGACGCTGAATCGGGCCGAACCGGCATGGCTGCATGTTCCGCTGGTGGTGGGGCCAGACGGCCGGCGTCTGGCCAAGCGGCATGGCGACACCCGCCTGAGCTCGCTGCGGGCCCTTGGCATGTCGCCCGGGCGCGTGGTGGGCTGGCTGGCCTGGACCGGTGGCTGGAATCCGGGTCGGGAGCCTCGGACGGCGAGGGAGCTGGTGGCGACGTTCCGGCTGAACACGTTGGATCGTCGCCCTGTGGTGTACAGGCAGGCGGACCTGTAAGGGGCAGGAAAAACCCGCGCCGCCAGGCGAGCCCGGCGGCGCGGGGAACGGGTCTCGGAAACAGGCGAGGTCAGGCCTTGAGCTTGTACACGCCCCGGCTGACCCGCTGGAACAGCTTCTTCTGCTTGGCCAGGGCCTGGAGGGCCATGGTGTTGAAGTTCTTGGCGCCGGAATGGAGCCCGGCCGCCTCGAGCCTCTTCATGATCTCGCTGGCCTTGACCGATTCGCCCGGCTTCATAACCGAACGGATGTTCTCGGCCAGGGTGGGCTTGCCCTTGCGCGTCTTGACCGCGCGTCTGGAGGCCGGGGCTTTCGTGGCGGCCTTCGTGGCGGCCTTCGTGCGGGGGGCTTTCTTCCGCGCGGTCTTCTTACGGGCCGCCGCCTTCTTGGCGGGACGGCCACGGCGAGGGGCGGCGGGGGCGGTTCCGCCGACCAGGCTCCGAAGGGCGTCCACCTCCTCCTGAATGCGTCCCAGCCGCCGGGTGAGCGCGTCCTCAAGCTCCTGTCGGCGGTTCAGGGTCTCGAGCAGATCCTGAAGGGACAGGGTCGCGAGCGGTGTTGATGTCTTGCGTGCAGGCATATGAACCTAGGTTCCGGCCTCGGTTGAACGGGAAATTTCCCATGGCGCGCGGTCTGGAGGCATGCAGAACCGCACCTCATGATGTCAACATATGTCCGGAAAGGAATCTTGTCAAAAGAAACTTAGGTCCGGCGAAGCACGCCGCGCAACTCGGTGTACACCGAGACCCGCGCGTGTCCCTCCATGGCCACCCCGGCGGGGATGGTTCTCGGCTGGAACAAGAGGGCGCGGAGGGCCTCCCGCTTGTCCTCGCCCCGCACGAGAAAGACGAGGTGACGGACGCGGGCGAGCCAGGCCGGGGTGACGGACACCCGGTCGAACCCGGCATGGTGTCCGGTCGCGGCGGCCAGGCGGTCCGCCGGGGGGAGGTCGGTGGGGGAGAACAGGGAGCAGGTGTGCCCGTCGGTCCCCAGGCCCAGCAGGGCGAGCGGGATGGATCCTCCGGACTCCAGGAAACCCGCGAGGGCCGAATGGTAGGTGTTGGCGGCGGCCTCCGGAGCGGACCTTGTATCCGGGGCGAGAACCCGGTCGGAGGGAATGCGCAGGGCCTCGGCCAGCGGCCGTACCAGATGCAGATTGGTGTCCGGTGAGCCCGGCGGCGCCATGCGCTCGTCGCACAGGACGACATGCGCGAAGGCGGAGGCCGGGCCGAGGGCGGCCGCCCGCGCGTAGACCTCCCTCGGGGACCGGCCTCCGGACAGGCCCACCGCGAAAGGACGGTCCGCCGCGGGATCGGTCAGGGTGTCGGCCAGAAGTCGGGCGGCCCGGTCGGTCAGGGCTTCGGGGGAAGGAAACTCCAGGACCTGGACCATGGTCCGGGCGCAGGTCATGCCTCGTCTTTGAACTCCGAGACCAGGGCCTGGATGGAGGCCTTGGCGTCCCCGAACAGCATGCGGTTGTTCTCCTTGAAGAAGAGGGGGTTGTCCACCCCGGCGAAACCGGGATTGAGGCTGCGCTTGAGCACGATGCAGGTGCGGGCATGGTCCACGTCGATGATGGGCATGCCGTAAAGAGGGCTCTGCGGATCCTCCCGGGCCGCCGGGTTGACCACGTCGTTGGCGCCGATCACCATGGCCACGTCCACGGTCTCCATGGTGGGATTGACGTCCTCGGGCACCACCAGAGCCTCGTAGGGCACGTTGGCCTCGGCCAGCAGGACGTTCATATGTCCGGGCATCCGCCCGGCCACCGGATGGATGGCGTAGCGGACCTCGGCCCCGTTCGCCTCCAGAAGCTCGCCGAGCTCCCGCACCGCGTGCTGAGCCTGGGCCACGGCCATGCCATAGCCGGGCACGAACACCACCGAGCGCGCCGCCTCCAGAATATAGTAGGCGTCCTCCGGGGAAACCGGATTGGCCTCGCCCTGGTAGCCGGTCCCGGCGCCGGCGGAGGTCGCGCTGCCGAATCCGCTGAACAGCACGTTGGCCAGCGAGCGGTTCATGGCCTTGCACATGATGCTGGTGAGGATGAGCCCGCTGGCCCCGACCAGCGCCCCGGCCACAATGAGCACCGTCTGCTGGATCACAAACCCGGCGGCGCAGGCGGCCAGCCCGGAATAGCTGTTGAGCAGGGAGATGACCACCGGCATGTCCGCGCCGCCGATGGGGATCACCGAAAGCACGCCGAGGACGAGGGCGAGCACGATGATCAGGATCAGTCCGACATAGGCGGTGGAGGGGGCGACACAGAACCAGGCCCCCAGGGCCAGGAGCAGGAGGATGATGCCGCCGTTGGCCAGGTGCTGGCCCCTGAACAGAAGCGGCTTGCCGCTGATCTTCTCGGAAAGCTTGGCCCAGGCCACCATGCTTCCGGAGAAAGTGACGCCGCCGATCAGGACGGCCAGCCAGGTGGCCACCGGGGCCAGCCCGAGGCTCTCCCAGCGGCTGTCGTGGAACTCCGCCCAGCCCACGAGCAGCGAGGCGAGCCCGCCGAAGCCGTTGAACAGGCCCACCATCTCCGGCATCACCGTGGTCGGCGCGCTGCTCTCGGCCGGCCGGGGGGATCAGGTGCTCACGATCGTTCTGGGATCGCTGGCCGTCCTGTTCGCCATGATCAACGTGGTGGGCGGCTA
>PXDE01000081.1 GCA_003566475.1 PVC group bacterium
CCCGCAGGGCGGGAACAGCGGACTACTGGGGCCGCGCCCGTTCGATCATATACTTGTGCGGACCAACGGCTTATCCGCGAAATCGGGTGAGTGTGTCTCAGAGCAGTCGCTCAATCCATGGCGGCCGGGCCGGCGCGGTGCCAGGTCTCGTAGGGCGAGAACAGGTCACGGGTGCGGGTCCCGTCCCAGGCGGTGAGGTGGGACTCGAAGGCCAGGGCGCCGGACGGCGCGGTGAGTTCGACCCGGAACAGCCAGAGGCGGTCGGCCGGGCCGAGCTGATGGTATTCGGCGAGCTGTCCCGCCTCGTCACGGGCCAGGCGGTCCACCACACCGATACGAAGCATGGAGAAGGGGAGGGGAAACGGCTGAGTCACGGCCCGGACCGCCCGCTTCCACCAGCGGGCGAAGATCCGGGGCCGGAGAATGAGGGTCTCGGTCGTTCCGGATTCGGCTAGAACCTGCGCGGCGGCGGTGCGGGCGGGATCCGGACCCACCACCACGATCCGGGGCTGGCGGTCGAGACGGAAGGCGGGACGGCCGTCGAACAGATCGGGCCGCCGGAGGATCCGGGTGAGGCAGGCGGCCTGGACGGCCTCGGCGCCGGCCTCGGCGAGAACGCGGCCGGGCCCGGGCTCGGCGAGTTCGCCCAGGCGGCGCCACCACGCCCGCACATCGCGGAGGTCCGGCTCCGAGGCCCCGGCGGGGTCGGGAAGGGACAGGCCCTCCAGCGCGTGGGCGAGGGGCCGGGCGGTTCGCGAGAGGGGGCGGGCGGGGAGCGGGCCCGCGTCCGCGGCGCAGGCCCTCAGGAAATCCTCGCTGGACTGGACCTGCGCCCCGGCGGCCTCGACCGTGCGGCGGATCATCTGATCGGATGTGATGACGAGCACCGCCTGGGGCCGGGCCGACTGCGCCACCTTTCGTTCGATCCATCCGTCGGCGGTCAGTCCGCCGGACGCGAACACGACCTGCATGCGGAAGGCCGAGGGCTCGGGCCGCGAGCGGGCCTGGGGACTGTCGAACACGACGATGACCGAGCGGGCCAGGGACCGGGCGGTGTCCTCGATGTGCTGGAGCAGGCGGTGGCGGGCCGCGTCGAGGTCGAGCCGGTCGAGGCCCAGCGGCCTGCGGGCGGCGTGGAGGAGGTTGTAGCCGTCCACCAGCAGCAGCCGGGGCGCCGCCGGAGGGAGGGCCATGCTCAGGCGGGGGCGGGCCCGGTCGAGACCCGGGTCACCAGCTCCACGGGCACCAGATCCCGGATGGTCTGGCTGGGATCCTTGAACAGGGCCAGGGCCTGTTCGGCGGCCTGGTAGCCGATCCGGTAGTAGTCGTGGCGGACCGTGGTGAGGGCGGGCCGGGCCTGGGCCGCCGTGGCGATGTCGTCCACCCCGATCACGCTGATCTCCTTCGGAACCTTGCGGCCCTTCATCTCCAGATACCGCAGCGCCCCGATGGCCATGCGGTCGTTGCCGGCGATGAGGGCGGTGAGGTCCGGGCGGTTCTCGGTGAGGGACCGGGCGGCCTCGAAGCCGCCGGGCTCGGTGAACCCGCCGTCCCGGAACGGCACGGAGTCGGGATCGATGCCCGCCTCCTCCAGAACCTCGAGAAGCGTCTGGTTGAACAGCTCGGCCGTGGTGACGTTGGTGCCGCCGATCACCCCGATCTGCCGGTGGCCCAGCCCCAGGATGTGCTCGCCGGCCACCCGGGCCGACTGCGCGTAGTCCGCGGCCACGTGGCTGAGCGGCTGGCCGGGCAGCCAGTTGTTGACCACGAGGGCCGCGTACGGGGTGCCCACGAGCTCGGCCAGGAACTGGTCGAAATTGTTGGTGGCGATGAACAGCATGCCATCCACCCGGCCGGTCTTGAGCATGTCGATATACTCCTTCCGGCGCCGGAAGGTCTCGTTGTTCATATCGAGCATTAGCTTGTAGCCGCGCTCGGTCGCGCATTCGTAGATGCCGCCGATCAGGGGCCCGTAGTAGATGTCGCCGAAGGCCCGGCCGAGTTCGGGCACCACCACGCTCAGGGTGTAGCTGGCCCGCGACACCAGCCCCCGGGCCTGGGCGTTGGGCTTGTAGTCGTGCTTGCGCACCGCCTCCATCACCCGCTGGCGGGTTTTCTCGCTGATCCTCGGATTGCCGTTGATGACCAGCGACACCGTGCTGAGCGACACCCCGCATTCGCGGGCGATATCTTTGATGGTGACGGCCTTGTGCATGATGGACTCCCCTGCGTTAGGTCAAAACCCTAGCAGGAAGGGTGCCAGACGGCAAGCCGGGGCGGTCAGACCAGGTGCTGGGTCACGAAATGCTCGCGGATGTAGTCCGCCGCCCGTTCCAGCGAGGGCAGGATCTTGGTGCAGAAACGGACCATCCACGGGCTGCAGTCCTGGAAGGAGAAGGGCGAGAACGCGACCACGAACTTGCCCAGGTCGTGGCCCGCGTAGAACACCTCCATGGAGGTGCCGATCGAGTTCTTGTTGTAGTTCACCAGGATGATGTCGGCGTCGCGGATGTCCTGGAGGTCGAACTCCACGATCTCGTTGGCGCTGTCGACCTCGCGGTCCTTGAAGTTCCGGCGCATGGGGTCGAGCAGCACGAACGGGTCCTGCAAAAGTTCGCGGGCCCGCTTCCGCCATTCGCGGGCATGGCCCTCGTGCTCGTCCATGATGGGGCCGCAGAGATAGATCTTCTTGTTCATTCGGGTCGGGGTCCGGGGGGTGGGGTGAGGATGGGCTGGGGGGGCAGTGGATCAGGGGCGACGGCCCGGCGGAGGGGTCACCGCCTGCTCGGCCATCCAGACCAGATCCTGGAAGCGGGGATCCTCCCGGATGGGGTCGAGATGCCGGTCGCCGATGTTGGCCAGGCCGCGGAGGGTGTCGCGCTGAATGGCCTGGGCCAGGTTGCGCACCGCCGCCTCGGCATCGCCGAGCTGGGCGTGGGCGCAGGCCAGGTTGAAGAACGCGATGAAGGCGATGTTGCGGTCGACGATGTACTGGGGCTGCAGGGCCTCCAGCCGGACCACCGCGTCCCGGGAGCGGCCCCGGGCGATCTCCACCGCGCTCAGATTGACCATGGCCAGAGGGGCGGCGGGAATGATGGCCAGGGCCTCCTTGAACCGGGCTTCCGACGCCTCCAGGTTCCGGGCCTGAAAGTGGAACGTCCCGGCATGGTACAGCAACTGGTGCCGGAGCGGTTCGGCCCGGGCCTGGGCCACGTGCCGCTCCATGGCGGCGGCCGCCTCGGCCCATTTCCGTTCGCGGACCAGAGGGGCGACCTCCTCCATGGCCCGCCGGAGGGCCTCCGCGTCGGCCTCGGTCGGCTGGGGGACCGGGGCAGGGCTGGCCAGGTCGCCGATCTCGGCCGGCCGGGGCGGGGGCGGCTCGGCCGGAACGTCGGGGCCGGGCATCAGGTCCGGACCCGACTCGCCCTCCGCCTGCGGGGGCGGGGCGATGTCCAGGAGCGAGCCGCCGGGCGGCGTGTCGGTCTGGGCCATGAGGATGGCGCACGGGGCCACGGCGAGCAGTAGAATGGTCAGATTTCTCACGGGGAAAGCCTCCTTGGCCCGCCAGGTCGGCGGCATCGGATGCGGGGGGCGTCAACGGGGGCACCCTACACCGGGCCGGGGACGCGGCGCAACCGAGATCGGCGGGGCCGGACGGAAGGGGTCAGGAGTCGGTGGTCAGCCGCCGCCTCTGAACCGTTGGATTCTGCCGGATAAGGGGCGAGACGGCGGGCGTGATGTGGGATGTGCGATACGGGATGCGGGATACCGGATGTGCGGAAACCGAAGATTGACCCTACTACGCGCAGACGCTTCGTAGGGCAAGCTGACGAGGCACGAAGTGAGCAGCGGGGCCAGGCGGTCGCGTCTCGCTATCGCTATCGATTCTCGCGGCTCGGATGGGGGCACGGGAAGCCTCGGAACCGCAGAATGTCGGAAAGGGCTGCCAGTACCTCGCTGTTCCCGCAGGGCGGGACGAGGCCGCATGAGCCGCGCCTGGCAAGAGG
>PXDE01000463.1 GCA_003566475.1 PVC group bacterium
CGACACCCCCCGCGTCGGCCGCAACGACCCCTGCCCCTGCGGCAGCGGCAAGAAGTACAAGAAGTGCTGCGGAGCGGGGTAGGGGGGAGGGGAGGCGATTTTGGATTGTGGATTGCGGATCGCGGATTAGCGGGGGTCGGACACGGTGGGCCGAAGCCGCTCCTTCGCGGACTCCGTCGAGCGGCCGACACAGGGCGTTGGGCAAGACCAACCCCCGCCGCCCCCATCGGCTCACTTCGTCAATCGTACCTCGTCAGCTTGCCCTATGTAGCTCCGTTGCGGAGCGTAGTAGGGTCAACCTTCGGTTTGCACGCATCCCGCATCCCCCCCCAATGAAACCAATCCCCAATCCCCAATCCCCGCGCCCGTAGGGCGCCCTCCCCATGCCCCCTCGCACGATCCCCCCCTGGCTCCGCTGGTTTGGCGCGGTCCTTTCGGGCCTTCTGCTGTTCCTCGCCTTTCCGCCCGCCGACGCGTCGGACATCGCGTGGGGCGCGCTGGTGCCGCTGGTCCTGGCTTCGCTGGGGGCGCCGCCCCGGCGGGCCTTCGGGCTGGGATTCACGGCGGGCGCCCTGTTCTGGCTGGCGTCCATCGTGTGGATCACCCGGGTGACCTGGATCGGCTGGGTCCTGCTCTCCCTGTACTGCGGACTGTACGTGGGCGGCTTCGCCTGGTTCCTGGCCGCCTGGGACCGGCGGTGGGGCGGGCGCGGCGTGCTGCGCGGACTGGCCCTGCTGCTGGCCGGCACGGTGTTCTGGGTGGGCCTGGAGGCCGTGCGCTTCCGCTTCGGCACCGGGTTCGCCTGGAACGCCCTCGGGGTGTCGCAGGCCGAGAACCTTCCGGTGATCCAGATCGCGGCCATCGGCGGGGTGCTGCTGGTGTCCGCCGTGGTGGCGGCCATGAACCTGGCCGTGGCCCTCACCATCCGTCGCTACGCGTCGGCCTGGATGGAAGGGGCGCGGGCGCGATGGGCGCCTCATGGGGAGCTCATGGTGGGGTTCCTGGCCGTGGCCCTGGCCTTCTCCCTCGGGGTGCGGCGGCTGGCCCGGACGGGGACGCCGGACACCTACCTCAAGGCCACGCTCATCCAGCCGGCGGTGCCCCAGGATGTGAAGTGGACCCTGGCCTTCGCCGAGGAGGTCTACGACATGCTGGGGTCGCTCACCCGGACCGCGATCGGCTCCGCCGAGCCCGACCTGGTGATCTGGCCCGAGACGGCCATCCCCGAGGATCTGCTCTACAGCGAGCGGGCGTTTGAACTGGTGCAGGATCTGGCCCAGGAGGGGGTGCCCCTGCTTATCGGATCCATGGACCGGGCCCGCCGCGGGGAGGAGGACTGGGACTTCTACAACTGCTCCTTCCTGATCCGGGCCGACGGGGCAATCCCACGCCCCTACCGCAAGCAGCATCTGGTGCTGTTCGGCGAAACCGTGCCTCTGGGGCGGCAGTTCCCGTGGCTGCTCCGCCTTACCCCCATCGACTACCTGTTCACCCCCGGCCCGGGCCCGGGATTCTTCGACCTCGAGGGGCACCGGGCCATCCTTTCGCCCCTGATCTGCTTCGAGGATACCGTGCCCTGGCTGGCCCGGGCCGCCGTCACCGAAGGGGCCAATGTGCTGGTCAACCAGACCAACGACGCCTGGTTCGATCCGTCCTGGGCCTCGCGCCAGCACATGCGCCAGGCCGTGTTTCGGGCCGTGGAGACGGGCACGCCCATGGTCCGCTCCGCCAACACCGGGGTGAGCTGCCTCATCGACCCCTACGGCCGGGTGCTCCAGGAGCTGAGCGACCCCACCACCGGCGACGTCACCGTCCGCGGGTTCCTCACCGTGTCCATCCCTCTGCCCGCGCTGGATCGGGTTCCCACGGTCTATGTGAGGAAGGGATACCGGTTCGATGGGGTGATGATGGTGCTGGCGGGGCTGCTGGGGGCTGGAGTGGGTTGGCCCAGAGGGGGGAGGTTCAGATTCCGAACATCGAACATTGAACGTCCAACGTCGAACATCGAAATCGGAGTCAGGAAGACGAGCCATGTGCGATGATGACCGACGATATGACCTTGAGCAGAGACTGCTCGAATTCTCCGTGCGTATTCTGCGTGTCGTCGAGAACGTGGCGGACACTCGGTCCGGGCGCCATGTCGCGGGCCAGCTCCTGCGTTCGGGAACGTCGCCCTATCCGAACCATGGGGAAGCTCAGGCCGCGGAATCGTCCCGGGATTTCGTCCACAAGCTCCGCCTCTGCCTGAAGGAGCTGCGCGAGACCCAGCGCTGGCTTCGGTTGATTCAGCGAGTGCCGTTGGTCGACCGGCCTGAACTTCTCGACGACCTGATCGGCGAGAGCGACGAGCTCATCCGGATTTTCGTGAGCAGCATCAGGACCGCCCGAAAGCGTGTGGAAGGCGACCAAGGGTAGCGCCGACATCCTTCGATGTTCGATGTTGGACGTTCGACGTCCGATGTTCCTCCGGCCCCTGCCTGAACCCTGAACCCTGAGCCCTGGCCCTTCCGCCTCGGGGGCCACCCCCATCGGTTTGACCACCCCCGCCCGCATCTGGCAGGCTTCGGCCATGTCCGATGCCGACACTCCTAAAAGCCAGGGAACTACACCCCGGGCAGGCTGGCTGACCCGTCGGTTCCGGGTCGCCGAACGCGGGTCCACGCCGGGACGGGAGGTCATCGGCGGGGCCACGACCTTTCTGGCCATGGCCTACATCATCTTTGTGAACCCCGCCATTCTCGCCGAGGCCGGGATGGACGCGGGGGCGGTGGCCACGGTGACCATTCTGGCCTCGGCCATCGGCACCATCCTGGCTGGCCTGCTGGCCAATGTGCCATTCGCCATGGCCCCGGGCATGGGCCTCAACAGCTTCTTCACCTACAGCCTCGTCCTCGGCATGGGCCTCGACTGGCGCACCGCCCTCGGGGTGGTGTTCTTCTCCGGGATCGTCTTCCTGATCCTGACCCTGGCGGGGTTCCGCGAGAAGGTGGTGCAGGCGATTCCGCTGAGCCTCCGGCTGGCCATTCCCGCCGGCATCGGCCTGTTCATCGCGTTCATCGGGTTCGTCAACCTCGGCCTGATCGCCCCGCACCCGGCCACCCTGGTCACCCTCGGCGACCTCTCTCCGTCGGCGGGCCTGGGACTTCTGGGGCTCGCCGCCGCAGCGGCTCTGGACCGGTTCCGGATCCCCGGCGGACTGCTCATGGCCATCCTCGCGGTCGCCGTGGTGGGATGGCTGACCGGTCTCGCCCCGCCGCCCTCGGCTCTGCTCTCGCACCCGCCGTCGCCGGGGCCGGTAGCCTTCCGCCTGGACCTGGCCGGTGCCCTTCAGGTGGCCCTGATCGCCCCCATCTTCTCGTTCATGTTCGTGGATCTCTTCGATTCGGTGGGGTCGATTCTGGCCTGCGCCTCGGAGGCCGGGATGGCGGACCGGGACGGGCGGATCCCCGCCATGAACCGGATCCTGGCCGCCGACGCGGTGGCCACCGTGGTGGGGGCGGCCCTGGGGACCAGCACCACCACCACCTACATCGAGTCGGGGGCGGGGATCGCGGCCGGCGCCCGCACCGGGCTGGCCAATCTGGTCACTGCCGGGCTGTTCCTGCTCGCGCTGGTGTTCACGCCGGTCATCGGGGCGGTGCCCGGCTTCGCCACCGCCCCCGCCCTGATCCTGGTCGGCGTGCTCATGTTCCGGAGCGTCCATTGCATCGACCTGAGCGAACTCACCACGGCGGTCCCGGCCTTCCTCACCATTGTGCTCATGCCCCTCACCTACAGCATCAGCACGGGGCTGTGCTTCGGTTTCGTGGCCTACGTGGTCATGGCCGTGGTCAGCGGCCGCGCCCGCGAAGTCCGCCCCTTGATGTGGGGCATCGCCGTGCTTTCCCTGATGAACCTGGGCCTCAAGTGGGGCGGGTAGGACGGGCTGGGGGGAACAGCCCTACGCGGCCCAACCCACGGGCAGCCGAAACCTGATCCCTGCGGTGGAGAGC
>PXDE01000131.1 GCA_003566475.1 PVC group bacterium
CTCGAACAGCTCCATGCAGTGCGTCCGCTCCGCCTCGATCCGGGGCAGGAACACCAGCCCCGTGGCGTAGGCCTCGGGCTCGGGCAGCTTCGCCCCGATCTCCGCCGCCGCCTGCCGCATGAATGCGTCCGGCATCTGGATGAGGATGCCCGCCCCGTCGCCCGTCTTCTCGTCGCAGCCGCAGGCCCCCCGGTGGGTCAGGTTCACCAGGATCTCCAGCGCGTTATGGATCACCGCGTGGGACTTCTCCCCCTTCAGGTTGCAGATGAACCCCGCCCCGCACGCGTCGTGCTCGAAGACGGGGTCGTACAACCCCTGGCGGCCGGGCCGGTTGCCGGAGATGATCATGCGCTGCGCCTCGTGTCCTGCGTTCAGAAAAGGTTGCGGAATCGGTCCCCGCCCCCGTCCGTGTCCTCTCCCCGGCCAGGCCGGCACACGTCCGGGACGGCGCCCCGACAAACCTGCTGACTATAGGGAAGCCGGGGGGAGGGGTCAAAGGCGGAATCGGGGCGAGCTTTCCCCCGCTACCAGACCACCTCGACCCCATAGAGGCGGAACGCCGGATCGGCGGTGCATACGGGCAGATCCTCTTCCCGGGCCTGAGCGATCATCATGCGGTCGAACGGATCACGGTGATGGAAGGGCAGGTCGGTCAGCGCGATCACGTGCGGCAGCTCGATGGGCAGGATCCGGAACCCCTCCCGGAGGCGCTCCTCGGCGAACGCCTCCAGGGACGGCTCCAGCCGCAGCCGCCCCAGCCCATGCTTGATCCCCATCTCCCACCAGGCGGCCATGCTCACCAGAAGCGGACCGGGCTCGGACTCGATGGCGAACCGGGCCCGGCGGCTCAGGCGGGGATCCCCCTCCACGAACCACAGCAACGCCTGCGTATCGACCAGCAGGCTCACCGTTCGTACTCAGCGAAGTCCTGGATCGGAGCGTCGAAATCGTCGCGGATGTGTACCCGTCCCCGGGCACTTCCGAAATGGGGACGCGCCTCCGTCTGCGGCGCGGGCCCGATCTGGGCCACCGGCACCCCGCGACGGGTGACCACGAACACCTGTCCCTGCCGCGCCTTCTCCAGGAGCGACGCCAGGTGCGTCTTCGCCTCGAACGAACCGACGGAGATGGGTTTCATACAACCAGTTTACTCGACTGGTTGGTTGTGTCCAGCCCGTCCAAGGTCTGGACGCCGTCTTGACTTCCCACGCCGTTGCAACGAATGTTCCACCATGAGCGTGAAAACCCATTTGCGGAAGGTCGGCAATTCCTACGGGATCATCCTCCCCAAGGAGGTCGTGCACGCCCTGAAGGTTAAGGAGGGCGACGCTCTCTACATTACCGAGGCAGCGGAGGGGGCCATCCGGGTTTCTCCGGCCGAGCCGGGCTTCACCGAGAAGATGGAGGTGGCGGACGATCTGATGCGGCGCTACCGCAACGCCCTGCGGGAGCTGGCACGTTGAGCGAACCGGTCTGGCTCGGCCAGGCCGAGTGCCTGGCCATCCACGACGAGCTGCTGGCCCGGTTCGGTGGCCTGGCCGGGGTTCGGGACGGCGACCTGCTCGACTCCGCCCTCCAGCGGCCGCGGCAGCTCCATGCCTACGGCACTCCCTCCCTGCCCGAGCTCGCCGCCGCCTACGCGGCCGGAATCGTACGCAACCATCCGTTCCTCGACGGGAACAAGCGGACGGGCTTCCTTCTGGCGGCCCTGTTCCTGGAAAGCAACGGCCACATCTTCGGCGCCTCGGAGGAATCGGTCGTCCTCCACACCCTCCGCCTCGCCGCCGGGGACGAGACCGAGGCCGACTACGCGGCCTGGCTGGCCGCGAACGCGGCGCCGAGCTGAGCCGGAACCATGCAGCGGAACCGCGAATGGATCCAGCGCGGGCACCAGCCGCAACCAAACGAAACACAGAGGTCGCAGAGGATACGGAGGTTCACAGAGAGTGGGAGTTGGGAAGGTGAAAAATTCGCGCGAGCGGGCAACGTTCTCGGGGATAGTAGTCTAGCGGGGAAAAGGTAGAGCCACACCCTGGCCGCAAGCCGAATCCACTCACGGAAGGGTGAGCGCCCTGCGGTCTCTCCGCCATCCCAGAATTCGCGTCCATCCCCTCCCCCGGCGTGTCGCGGCGTAGCCTGGCGGATCCGGAAGGGGTGCCCGAAGGGCGGGGTGGGTTGGGCGTTCATTCGCGGTTCAGAGCTGGCTGGGGCCTGCCATCTTCCTGACCGCCCCGCGCCTACTTTCTGTCGGGATTGCGTCCCTCCCCGGGGCGGAGGCTATGCTGCCCCTTGGTCCTTTACTCAGGGAACCCCCATGACACCACGAGAATCCTTCATCGCCGCGCTGCGTCGGCAGCCGCCTGCGGGGCGGGTGCCGCACTTCGAACTGGTGTTCTTCCTCACCATGGAGGCCTTCGGCCGCATCCACCCCTCCCAGCGGCATTACGGGCAGTGGGATCAGATGACCTCGCGGGAGCGCGACCTGCACCGGCGCGACGTCGCCGACCTCCACGTGGCCATCGCCCGCCGGTTCGGCCAGGCGGGCATGCTCTACCAGCCGCCCGGCGGCTGGACGGACGAGGATCTCCGCCGTTCTCTGGAGCACGTGAGGGAGCTGTCCGGGATGGACTACCTGCTCACCCTCCACGGCGACGCGACCTACGGGCTGCCCAGCGGAGACCAGATGCTGGACTTCGTCTCCCGGCTGGCCGACCGGCCCGAGGAGGTGAAGCGCGAGGCCGGGCGCCGGGTGGACGAGGCTCTGGCCCGGGCCGAGCGGATCCGGTCCTGGGGAACCCTCGACGGCTTCTGCCTGTGCTCCGACTACTGCTTCAACGACAACCCCTTCCTGTCGCCGGCCATGTTCGACGAGTTCGTGACCCCCTTCCTGGCCCGGCTCGTGGCCGGGTATCGCGACATGGGGTTCTGGGTCATCAAGCACACCGATGGCTACATCATGCCCATCCTGGACTCGCTGGTGGCCGCCAACCCCCACGCCCTGCACAGCCTGGATCCGCAGGGGGGAGTCGATCTGGCCGAGGTCAAACGCCGGGTGGGCGACCGGGTGTGCCTGATGGGCAACGTCAACTGCGCCCTCCTGCAGACGGGGACCGACGAGGAGGCGGCGGCCGACGTCCGAAGGGCGCTGGCCCAGGGCATGCCCGGCGGGGGCTACGTGTTCGGGACCAGCAACTGCATCTACACGGGGATGAGCCTGGCCCGGTATGAACTCATGCTAAAGATCTGGCGGGAGGAGGGCAACTACGGGTAGGTCCGGATCCGGCCGCTCCCCCGGGCTTTCGCGACGGGGCCGGGTCGGCTAGAGTGGAGGCGGGTCCGGATCGCCGGCCCCAGGAGACCGACCTATGCGCATCCGACCGTTCGCCGCGATCATCCTGCTGACCGCCGCCCCCGTGCTCCATGCCCAGGACCCCGCGCCGCCGGAGGCCCCGGAAGGGCCGACCGCCCTGGACTCGCTGCAGGCGCTCCACGAGTCGTACCGGCTGAAGCGGGCGGAGATGGAGGAGGCCCGGGCCGAGCTGCGGGCGGCCCCGGACGCGGTGACGCGCGAGACCCTGGAGCGGCGGATCCGCGACCTGTCGGGGGAGGCGGAGTCCCTGCTCCGGCAGTTCGAGGAGCTGGCCACCGGGACGGATGTCAGCCTGTTTCTGGAGACGCCGCGCGAGCCGTTCAACTTGCAGGCCGAGCTGGAGAAGCTCTTGCAGCCTATCGTGGCCGAGCTGAAGCAGGCCACGGCGGTGTCGCGGGAGATCGAGGAGGTCCGGAGCCGGATCGAGGCCCTCACCGTCCAGGAGACGGTGGCCCGGCAGGCGGTGGAGAACCTGCAGGCCTCCCTGGCGGCGGCCGAGGACGAGGCGCTGCGCGAGTTCCTGACCCAGCGGCTGCGGGTCTGGCGGAACCGGCGGGACGACGCCCGCAACCAGCTCACCGCCCTCCGCCCCCGCCTGGCCCAGCACGAGGCGGCCCGGACC
>PXDE01000034.1 GCA_003566475.1 PVC group bacterium
ACGAGCCGGAGCGAGGAGCAGCCATGCCGAGGTTCTTGAAACGAGCCAGGCGCCGGCCAGGAACGGATCATGACCTTCCCTCGCTCGCGGCTCATCCCGCCCATGGCGGGACTCGCCCTCCCGTCCGGCCCTCCTCCGAAGCATGGGACCGTTCGACCGATCCCCTTCCTTCGACATTCAAAGTTCGACATCCAGTCGCGTGCCCGACGAAGTCCCGCCTTGCGGGACGCGAAGTCGGGTCAATCTGCGGTTCCCCGCGCCCCCCATCCGAGCCGCGGGAAGCGATGGCGTTGGCCCTTCCCGTCTCAGTCCCTCATCCTCCCTCCCCGGTCAGGCAATCCGCTCAGGGATTGTGGCGGAGTCGACTACGGCGTTGGGACTAGGGTGGGGGACGAAGGTCGGTGGACGAAGGACCAGGGACCACGGACCAGGGACAGACATCCCGCATCCCGCAACTTGTCCGACGAAGCGTCTGCGCGAAATCGGATCCCGCATCCCGTATCGCGTATCCCGCGTCGCGTATCCCGCATCGACCCCGCTTGACCCCGCCGCCCTCGCCGGGCCATCATGGCCGGATGACCAACCCCCGCCCGTCCCCGGGACGGGCCGAACCAGGAGACTCCGTGGACTATCTGACCCAGGACAAACTCGCCATTCTGGGCGCCGCCGGCGCCATCGGATCGAACATGGTGCAGGCCGCCCTCAGCCTGCGCCTCACCCCCAACATCGTCATGTACGATCCTTTCGAGAAGGGCCTGGAAGGGGCGGCCGAGGAGATCTACCACTGTGCGTTCCCGGGGGCCCGGGTCACCTGGACCACCGACATCGCCGAGGCCCTCTCCGGAACGTCGTATATCGTGTCCTCCGGCGGCGCCCCGCGGAAGGAGGGCATGACCCGCGAGGATCTCCTCCGCGGCAACGCCGAGATCGCCGCCCAGCTCGGCCAGGACATCCGCGCCCATGCGGCGGACGCGAAGTTCGTGGCCATCATCTTCAACCCGGCCGACATCACCGGCCTGGTCGCCCTGGTCACCAGCGGCCTTCCCCCGTCGGCGGTGGGCACCCTCGCCGCTCTGGACAGCACCCGCCTCCAGACCGCGCTGGCCCAGCACGTCGGGGTGGCCCAGGATGAGGTCACCGGGTGCCGGACCTACGGCGGCCATGGCGAGCAGATGGCGGTGTTCGCCAGCACCGCGAAGGTGCGGGGCAAGGCGCTGACCGAGCTGATCGGAACCGACGCCCTGACCCAGGACGCGTGGAACGCCATCCAGGAGCGGGTGCGTCAGGGCGGGAAGCGGATCATCCAGCTCCGGGGCCGCAGCTCGTTCCAGAGTCCCTCCCACCAGACCATCCGCATGGTCCAGGCCGTGATCCAGGACGGGGGATACGAGTGGCCCGTCGGCTGCTTCGTCCGGAAGTCGGCCCTCGGCTTCGAGAACATCATGATGGCCATGGAGACCGAACTGGGCGCCCACGGCGTGACCTGGCAGGACCCGACCGGAACGCCCCAGGAGATCGAGGCCCTGAAGGAGTCGTACGGGCACCTGGTGAAGCTCCGCGACGAGGTGATCGGCATGGGCATCCTGCCCCCCGTCGCCGACTGGCCCAAGGTGAACCCGCACCTGCGCTGAGGGTAGGGGTCAGACCTTAATGTTTGACATTAAGGTCTGACCCCTTTTAGAAAACCCTTGATTCACGGGCTTTTTTCAATTTTGATCATGTCATGAATTAAGGCCTGACCCCTTCTTGCGGCTCAGCGCCACCAGCGCCAGGTCAGCATGCTGGACTCCACCAGCATTCCGACGAGCAGGGCGGCCAGGGCCAGCGGGCCCAGATCGAGCCGCCGCGGTCGGGTCTCCGTGTCGGGTCGGGGGATGAACGGCCACTCGTCCGGGCTCGCCAGGACGGGGTCCGTCGTCCAGATCAGGCGTCCGGGCCCCGCCGCCTGGTCGAGATCGGCACGCTCGCGCGGCGGATCGGCCGGAGGGCGGGGCAGGTTCACGGCCCGGACCCTCCGTCGGGTTTCGTCCTCCCAGGTGTAGGGGCCGGGGGCGGTGGGGATCAGCGGCACGGGTTGCCCGGGCGTCGGTCGGATCTCCAGACGGTCCCCGGATGGCGTCTCCAGAGTTCCCGGACCGTTCGGCACCCCGAACCAGGTCCAGAGGTCGGCGGTCTGGCCCGGGCGCGGGGCGGGGGGGGCGGCCGCGCCGGATTCGGTGAGACGGCCCAGAACCAGCGGGAACAGCGGATGCAGGCTGGGGCTGGAGTCGTCGAGGCCAATCCTCCACCCGGCCGCCCAAAGAACCCCGTCGGCTGCCGGCGGCCGGAGGGCGGACACCACGGGCACATCGCCGGCCATCAGCACCGGTGTGGGGGAGGTCTGGAACCCGGGCGTAAGCACCGGGACGTCCACCAGCGCATCCAGTCCGGCCAGGGCCAGGTCGTCGAAGCGATCAGCAAACGCTCCTCCCTGAACCTGCGCCGGACCGTAGGGAGGCGGGGGCCGGGGGGTCCAGCCTGGAATCAGCCCGCCGGGTCCGGCCGGCATTCCGCTCCCGTCGGGTGGGGGCATGGCCACGACCGTTCCCCCGCGCCGGAGCAGGGCCCACAACGCGGACTCCAGGGCCGCCCCCCCCTCGGCGCCGCCCACGATGATGGCCGCACCGGTCGCCTCGTCCGCCAGCGCGGGTGTGGTCTGCGCCATCGGCACTCGTTCCACCATCGCCTCGGGGCGGGCCGCCTCCAGGGCCAGACGCAGGACCTCTCCCGCCACCCTCCCCGCCCGGTCGGGGGCGGACACGATCACGACGCGGGACCGGGTCCGCTGCCGGGAGGGCTCCACCCACCAGACCTGCCATGGATGCTCCGGCTCGGCTTCCAGGCTCAGCCGCAGCAACCCGGCCGGCGGGACCGGTAGCACCACCCGGCCGGCCAGCGCCTCGGCCGCGGTCACGTCATGGATCCGGGCCGGGGCCTCGGATTCCACCCGCAGGCGCATGCCGGTGAGGTGCCGGGGATCGCCACCCAGCCAGACCACGAGCGTGTCGGCGTTCCCGCCTCCGGGCGAGGAAAGGGGCCGCTCCGCCGACCGGATCCAGACCGGAAGAACGACGGGGGTCAGGTCCGCCCAGGTCGCGGGCAGAGAAAGCGGCTCCACCGATGGCCAGGTGATGGCATCCCGCCCGGAGAGGATCACCAGAGCCGCCCGGGTTCCGGTCAGGCGACCGGCCACCCGGCGCAGGGCGTCCCGGCCCGATCCGGGCTCGGGCGACGGGGTGAGCCGATCCAGATAGGCCATCGCCTCCGGCGGCGTGAGCAGGGCGGTGGGGTAGGGATAGGAGGTGGTCGCGCAGACCACGCGGGCGTCCGGAGGCAGGGCCTCCAGTAGAACGCGCCCCATCCGCCGGGCCTGTTCCAACCGTGACCCCTGGGGTTCGGCCGGCCAGGCGGTGAGGCTGTCGTCGATCACCAG
Organism: PVC group bacterium; assembly: GCA_003566475.1. GTDB lineage: Bacteria > Verrucomicrobiota > Kiritimatiellia > SS1-B-03-39 > PXDE01 > PXDE01. The sequence goes on from PXDE01000034.1 coordinate 3,473, forward strand.
TCCCAGCCGGGCCAGGGTCTCCTCGCCCGCCAGCTCGGGCAGGGGCAGGGGGCGCGACGAAGCCAGGAAGGGCTGGGCTACGATCAGGAACAGCGCCAGCAGCACCAGCGCCCGCGACGCGAACAGGACAAGATTCTCCAGCCGGAGTTTACGGACCTTGCGTCGGGTGCGCTGGAACAGGCGCAGAGAAGGGATCTCCTGCACCCGGTCCTTCCGCTTCCGGCGCAGATGCAGGTAGATCGGCCAGGCCACGGACAGCCATCCGGCCAGGGCCAGCAGGTGGATCAGGCCCATGTCCGCATCCTCCGGCCAGACTCAGGCTCGGGCACGTCCATGGCCCCACTCTACCGGCCTTGCCCCGCCAACGCGAGCCTGCCCTGCCCGGTCCGAGCAGGTCTGGCCCCAACAAGGCCCAAGCCGCTTCCTTCGCGGCGATGGGGTCAGGCCTTTACCCTTGCCATCCAGCACCTATTCCAGTGCTCATGTGTGTGGAGGGGTCGGATGGAAAGGGTAAAG
>PXDE01000612.1 GCA_003566475.1 PVC group bacterium
CCTTCCGCCACGAGAATATCTCATACAACCAGCAGGCCCAATTCGTGGTGCGCTTCCGTGGTGAGCCCATCGACGAGTTCATCCCGGATCTGGTAGTGGGTGAGAAAGTCATCGTGGACACGAAGGTGGTGGACAAGCTGAACGACGAACACCGGGGCCAGGTGCTAAATTACCTTCGCGTCACCGGTCTTCGCGTGGGACTTCTTATCAACTTCGCCCACCCGAAGCTGGAGTGGGAGCGACTCGTCCTCTAACCCTCTTCCCATTGGTGTCCATTCGTGTCCATTCGTGGTTCCAGTCTTCTTGGCCTAACCGAGTTCGCCCATCGCGACGGCGTGCTGCATGCCGAAGGCGTGCCGGTGCCGGTGCTGGCGGAGCGGTACGGGACGCCGCTGTACGTCTATAGCCGCTCCCACCTGCTCGGCCAATACCGCCGTCTGGCCGAAGCTCTTGCCCCGCTCGACCCCACCCTGTTCTTCGCGGTCAAGTCCAACACCTGCGGCGCCGTCATCGCCACCCTGGCCGAGGCCGGGGCCGGGGCCGACGTGGTTTCGGGCGGCGAGCTGTTCCGGGCCCGCCGGGCCGGCGTCCCCGCCGATCGCATCGCCTTCGCCGGGGTGGGCAAGACCGAGGCCGAGATCGAGCAGGCCCTCCGCGAGGACATCCTCTATTTCACCGTCGAGTCCGAGCCCGAACTCGAGCGCATCTCCGCCTGCGCGGCACGCCTGGGCCTGGTGGGCCGGGTGGCCATCCGGGTCAACCCCGACGTCGATCCCAAAACCCACAAGTACACCTCGACCGGGAAGAAGGAGAACAAGTTCGGGGTGGACCTGGAGCGGGCCCGCAGGGCCTACGAGCGGGCCGCCCGGCTGCCCGGGATCGAGATCGCCGGCCTCCACATGCACCTGGGGTCGCCCATCATGACCCGCGACCCCTACGTCCAGGCCGTCGAAAAGGTGGGGCCGCTGCTCGACGAGCTGAAGACCGCCTACCCCACCTTCCGCCATCTCGATGTGGGCGGCGGCATGGGCATCGCCTACCGGCCCGACCAGGCCCCGTTCGATCTCGACGCCTTCGCCGAGGCCATCGTGCCCCCGCTGAAGGCCACCGGTCTGAAGATCGGCCTCGAGCCCGGCCGGTTCATCACCGGAAACGCGGGGATCCTGGTCACCCGGGTGCAATACGTGAAGGACAACCCCTTCAAGAAGTTCCTGGTCGTGGACGCGGCCATGACCGAGCTCATCCGCCCCGCCCTCTACCAGGCCCACCACGAGATCGTGGCCGTCGAGGGGACGGCGGAGACGGTGCTGGGCGACGTGGTGGGCCCGGTCTGCGAGAGCGGCGACTTCCTGGCCCAGGACCGCGACCTCCCCGCCGTCCCCGCCGGGGGCCTGCTCGCCGTCCTGAGCGCCGGCGCCTACGGCGCGGTCATGGCCTCCACCTACAACAGCCGCCCCCTCGCCGCCGAAGTCATGGTCTCCGGCCCCCGCCACGAGCTGGTGCGCAGGCGGCAGACCGTGGAGGATCTGGTGCGGGACGAGGTGATGCCGCGGTGGGAGTAGGCTGCGCGAGGCTTCCCCCGGCAGGAGGTGCGTTCGCGCGGGTGGAAGACTGTAGCGGAAGGATGGTCTGGGGCGGTGGGCGGGCTCGAAGCCTCGCGTAAACAGGAAGGAGGGGGGAGGGGGGAGGCGTGGTGGCCCCGGACGCTTCCGCTTCAGGCTCTACTGGGCTCCCACACGACCAGCCCGGCCTGCTCGGCGAGGTTCTTCTGGCGCTGGTCGAAGGTGGCGAAGAGGCCGGCCTCAAGCAGAGCCGCGCATGCGACATGAAGGGTGTCGAGGGTGCGGCAGCCGAGTTCCCGCGTGAAGGTGGAGAGGCGGCGGAAGGTGGCCATCACCTGCGGGCGGTCGATTTCCGGGGTGAAGTACAGCCCTCGCCGCTTTCGGTCCTCGAACAGGGCCATCTGTCCATCCGCCTCCTCGGGGGTCAGCTCGTTCCGGAAGACCTTGAGATTCAAAGCGTTGGTCAGCTCCATCTCCTGGATCTCCCAGACGGGCAGGGGGTCGTATTGGCCCGTGACGAGGCGATGCACGGACTCCGACCCCTCCTCGAATACGTAGAGCTTCACCAGGGCGCTGGTGTCCAGGTAGATCACCAGCGGCCCTCGCGATCCTCAAGGATGGTGTCCGAAGCCGACTTCCCGCGCCCCGGCGCGGCGGTGGCCAGATGGTCGTCCCAGGCCAGCACCTTCCGGGGCTCGGCGGGGCTGATCCGCGACGCCGGCTTGCCTCGGTTCAGGACGACGAACGTCTCTCCCTGCTTCACCTGCCGCTCCACCTCCGCCCACTGGGCCTTCATCTCACGTACCGATATGGTCTTCATATCCGCAATGTATACATTAAGAGTTGCATTGTGCAACCGCGAGGCTTCTCCCGATGGGAGGTGCGGGGGCGGAGGGCGGGGGTTGGAGCGGTTAGAAGGTCTGGAGCGCTGGGCAGGCTCGAAGCCTCGCGTAAAAAGGAAGGATGAGGGAGGGGGGAGGGAGAGTTGAGTTTCAGAGCAATCTGCGGAACTCCTCCGGCGAGAGGCCGGCGTCGCGGGCGATTCCGCCCATCGTGAAGGCGTGAATCGGATTGTGGCGAGGGATGGTGAGAATCCGCGTGCCGTCCGACATCACCGTATGTTTGCCCTCACGGATGATCTCGAATCCCGCCTTTCGTAGGGCCCGGATCGCCTGGAGATGGCCGATGCCGGGGATCTTGGGCACGGCTAAACCGTCACCGTGACGGATCGCACATCCTCGCCCTTGATCATGTCGGCCAGGGCGTCGAGGTACTCCTGAATGGCGACACGGATATTCTGAAGCGCCTCCGCCTCGGTGGCGCCCTGGGACCAGCAGCCGGGCAGGGCGGGGCAGCCCACGGCGTAGCCCTCCTCCGACTTCTTGAGAATCACCGGATAGTCCAAGCTCATGGCAGAATGATCCGTCCGAACGGCGTGAAGGTCAAGGCGGGCGGAGAGGCTCGCGAGGCTTCCGGCCCGCGAGGCTTCCCCCGTGGGGAGGGGCGGGGGCGGAGGGCGGGGGTTGGGGCGGTGGGGAGGTCTGTCGCGGTGGGCGGGCTCGAAGCCTCGCGTAAGTAGGATGGGAGAGGGGGGCATGACATACGGTTGACACGGGGCTGACGGAATCGGGGTTCCCGTGTCGCGGCGGCGGGTTAGACTGGGGACATGAACTCGACGCCTCATGTCCGTGGTTCGGCTCTCGCCACTCTGGTGGCGGGGGTCGCGGTTCTCGCCCTTCCCGCTTCCGCTCAGGAAGCGGTGGAGTCCGTCTCCCGACCGGGTCAGGAGACCGGAGTGCGAGGCCCCCACGATGCGGACTCCTTCCGCAACCTGCCCTCGTTGGTGGAGGTGGTGCTGTCAGCCGACGGCCGGAGGCTGGCCGCCGCCTATGTGACGACGGCCATGAACCGTCCCGGAACCGACTGGGACGCCTGGGTCGCCACCTGGGATCTGGAATCCGGGGCCCGCCACCTCCTGCGCGACGCCACCCGGCCGCTGGCCTGGTCGGCGGACGGGGAGTGGCTGGCCGCCGCCCGCTACGAGCGGACCCGCGACCCCCGGACCCATTACCAGCCCCAGGGCCTGCCCGCCCTCTGGCCACGGGGCGAGCCGGAATCCGTCCGCATGCTGGAAGGCGACTTCGAGCCCAACGCCTTCGCGGCATTCTGCATCCCCGCCGGCAGGCCGCAGATGCTGGGCTGCACCTGGGACGGCCGCCTGGTGGGCTGGCCCCTGGCCGGGCCGGGCCCGGCGGTGGAGCATGACCGCATTCCTCCCCTCGAGCCAGGCATCCAGGGGCGGGGGTGGTTGGGTGACCTCACCCGAGTCCGGCTCCAGGTCGTCATCCGGGACCTCGTGCTCGTCGCTTCATCCCCGGAGCGGGCGGGCGGAGTGGGGAGGGTGGTCGAGTGGGTCCGGGAAGGCGAGTCCTGGCGGCGGCCGAGCGTCCATGAGGTGCCCGGACCGGCCAATCTGAACACGCCCGGCCTGGCCGCGCTTCGCCCCCTGCACGGGTCCGCCCCCGCCCAGGCCTGGCCGTTGCCGCCAACCCTGGCCCGGGCCGCCGCCGGTCCGGGCGTTCGGCCGGCCGCCGGCGCGTCGGAGCGGGTCATGGTGGCCTTCGCTCCGGCCACCCTCCGCACCGCCTGGGTGGAACCCGGCACGGGGCTGGCCGTGGTCGCGCAAGGGCACGGCCGGGAACCGCTGGCCACCTTCCCCGTCCACCAGGTCCATGCCTTCACCCCTGACGGCCGCCTGCTCATCACCTCGGAGCGCAACGGGGTGATCCGCTTCTGGGATCCCGAGGGCCCGCGCATCGTGCGCAGCCTGCGGCTGGACGACCGGCCGCCCGAGACCTTCCGGGCGGCCGCGGTGCAGGCGGCCTCCGAGTTCGGCGACCCCGCCGCCAACCGGGCGAGCCTGACCCGCCTCGTGAGGCAGGCCGCCCAGTCCGGGGCCCGGGTGGTGGTGCTGCCCGAGACGGCCATCCCCGGCTACCTCACGACCGATCTGCGCACGGCCTGGCAGGTGGGGGCGCGGGAGATGACGCCCGGGCTGACCGGCGCCGACCCGGGGCCGGTGGCCGAGACCGTGCCCGGGCCTTCGACCCGTCACTTCGCGGCCCTGGCCCGGGAGCTGGGGATCTACCTCACCGTGCCCCTGCTCGAGGTCGAGGCCCGCACCGGCGAGCATTTCAACACCCTGGTCCTGGTCGGACCGGAGGGATCGGTCCTGGCCCATTACCGCAAGCTCGACCCCTGGTGGTGGGCGGAGCGGGGCTGGGCCACCGAGGGCAACCTGGGACGGCCGGTGGCCGACACCCCGTTCGGGCGGTTCGGGCTGCTCATCTGCTACGACATCCATGCCCAGGCCAGGGAGATGGCCCGGCTCCGGATCGACGCCCTGCTCTATGCCATCGCCTGGGTGGACAAGGAGGACAGCGACTGGTTCGGCGCCCGGCTTCCCGCCCGGGCCCGGGAGCACGGCTACGCCATCGTGGCCGCCAACTGGACGCTGCCCCGGGGGACCGAGCCTCCCGCGTGGCACGGGTACGGGCAGTCGCGGATCCTCGGTGCCGACGGCGCCATCCTGGCCCGCGCTCCCGACGACATCGGCGAGGCCATCGTGTTCGCGGAACTGCCGCTGCCCGCGCGAGGCTCGCGAGGCTTCCCCCGCGAGGCTTCCTCCGTGGGGAGGCGCGGGGACGAAGGGCGGGGACTGGAGCGATCACAGGGTATGTAGTGGCGTGCGGGCTCGAAGCCTCGCGTAAACGGGAAGGATGAGGGAGGGTTGCGGGGGAAACGGGAGCATGTCGCATCCGCAAAGGTCTTCGCCCGATTTCACACGTCGCGGATGGGGGACGGGCGGGTTAGGTTTCCCGAACCCACCATCCTCGAAATCCGGAACCGGGCTTTCTGTCCCCTGACGGAGCACCATCATGACATCCCTTCTCCGCCTCTCCCTGCTGGCCGGCCTTGGCGGGCTGGCCGGGTTGCCTCGGCTGTCCCCGGCCGATGAGATCCGCCCCGGCGAGCTGGACCGGCTGGTCGAGCAGGTGAAGCCCCCGGCCCGGTTCGCGGACCACCGCCCGGACTTCCGGGTCAGGGTGGTCCCCCACACCTACCACTGGTGGCGGGAGGACGGGCTCCGCCCGATCGAGATCGACCTGAATGTGATCTACGACGGGGAGATGCCCATCGGCCTGCTGCACGGGATGTTCTGGAGCCGCTACCCCGGGGCCGACACGTCCGGCGTCATCAGCCGGCACTTCAATCTGGTTCATCACCGCATTGGCACGGAGATTCCCGACGGCTCGCCGGTGGACCGGTACCGCGACGAGGTCCACGAGGGACGGGAGATCTCCGTGACCCGCGAAGGCGAGGTTCTTGAGTACACCGTGGTCCGCGGGGACTGGCCCCGGGATCCGGAGGCGACCTTCGGGGCGCGCAGCGTCATCCGGCTCCGGGTGGACCCGGTCCTCGGCTATGTGTTCGACCGCGAAACAGAGTGGCGGATCGACCGCGACTACACGGACAACAGCGGCCGCCCCGACTCGTTCGGGGCCGGCGGCTGGTATTCCGGCGGCATCACCTCGGCCTGGGGGGACGAGCGCTCCTACGACTACACCGGCCACACCCCGCCCCTGGCCCAGGTCCGCGACGGCCAGCCCTACTGGATCTGGGCCAACAACGCCGAGGCCATGTTCCGGCGCAACCATCCCGAGATCCGCGCGGACGGGTTCATCGCCTACCTGCGCGACCGGGAAGGCTGGGGGCTTCTGGCCACCCACGCCATGGACCGGGACACCCGCTACAACAAGTGCCCGATCTGGGGCGGCATCCATATGCACACCCCCCTCGTCGAGGAGGCGCGCGACGGCTACCGGACCGGAACCTACCGCCAGCGGGTGGCCACCCTGCCTCCGGAGATCGTGGACCACATCATCGGCCACGCCCGGGTGGTGCAGGGCCACGGCCACACCATCCTGATCCGGCTGGACGGGGAGGACTTCGCCGACCAGCCGCTCCCGGTCAGCACGCCCATCCGCGGGTTCCAGCCCGAGCACAACACGCCCTACCAGGTCCGGATCAGCACCGAGCAGTTCCGGAGCGCCGGGCGGTCGCTGGAGGTGGACGGCATCACCGTGGAGCGGTTCGTCAGCCACCGCTATTTCCCCCGCGACCGCGCCCACACCCGGTTCCTGCCCTCCGAGACCTACCGGCTGGAGTGCTGGGTGAAGGTGGCGGGCGAGGACACCGAGGCCTTCGTCATCCCCACCCCCGGGCTGGGCGTCTCCGCCCAGGATCTGGCCGCCGGCCAGGGCGTGGGCACCGCCCGGACCGCCTCCGTGCGCGAGACGGACGGATGGCGCAAGGTCACCGCCGAGTTCACCGGCGCCCCCCACGGCACCCCCGTCAACGTCCACTTCATCGTCCTCGGGGAGGGCAAGGGCTACTTCGACGATTTCCGCATCGTCCGGGTGAAGGTGACCGATCCCGCCGAGGTGGAGGGCCTGACTCTGGAGCTGGCCTACCGGGGCGGAGTGGCGGTGTTTGTCAACGGCCGCGAGGTGGGCCGGGCTCATCTGCCCGAAGGCGCCCTGGATCCGGAGACCCTGGCCGAGCCGCTCCCCCGCCCGTAGCCGCCGCACCGCCCGCGTCCCCAGCATCCGCAGCCCCGGCCGGGGACGTTTGCGCACGCCCCGCATCCGGCCCCGGTCTCCGCCTGACCCCTGAACCCTGAACACTGAACACTGGCCCTTCGGCGCTGCGGTTCGGGGGCTGACCTGGCGGAGGGGCTGTGGCGGGGTCACGCCTTGCCCGCGCTCGGGCGCTCCGCGGAACCTTCTGCCCAGGACTGATCCCATGACCTCGTTCGCCTCCCTCGTCGATCCCTTCCACGGCGTGGACGGTCCCGGCAACTGCCTGTGCGGGCCCCACCTCCCTCTGAGCCTGGTCCGGCTGAACCCCCAGGTGCTGCCGCCCCATCAGACCAACGGGTACTCGTCCCACCGGCCCATCCTGGGCTTCACCCACACCAACGTCAGCGGCACCGGTGGCTTCAGCCGCTACGGCAATATCCGGATCACCCCCCACACCGGCCTGCCGCGTCTGGTCCACCACGGGTTCGACCGGGCCGACGAGCGGGCCTCGCCCGGATTCTACGGGGTGACCATGCTCCACATGCCCTGGCTCTACCACTACGCGGGACGGCCGGACCTCTCGGTCGGACGGGTCCGCTGGGCCATGGAGCGCTTCTTCCGGCCCGCCCGCGACGGCCTCGACGACAACGAGGACATGGGCTGCCAGAGCGCGTTCTACATGGCCTCGGCCCTGGGGCTCTATCCCCTCATGGGCCAGGATCTCTACTGGCTGGCCGCCCCCGTCTTCGACGAGGTCCGCATCCGGCTCGGCGAGACCGACCGGCATCTCGTGATCCTGGCCGACCGCGAGTCCGACCGAAGTCCGTTCATTGTGGCCGCGGAGCTGAACGGCCAGCCCCTGGACCGGGCCTGGCTCCGGCACGCCGAGATCGCAGGCGGCGCCACCCTGCGCCTCCGGGTGGCCGACCGGCCCGGCGACTGGGGGCGGGGACGCCCCCCGCCCTCGCCGCTGGCCACCTGACCCCGCGCTCAGCCAGAACGATTCAGCCCCCAAGCCAGTTCTGAACCGCGAATGAACGCAAATGGACGCGAATTCCGGAGTGGCGGAGAGGCCGGATCGCGCACAGGGCTGGTCGGCCCCGACGTCGTGGGACGGACGTCCCCGTCCGTCTCCGCGGTGTCCAGAGCCTAAGAAGGCCCGTGGTTTGGGGGCAGAGCCCAGGCCAAGGTCCATTCAGGCGCGGTTCCTTCGCAGGACGGACGAGGACGTCCGTCCCACGTCCAGACTGGCGCGAGACGGTTGGTATCCACCAGAACCTTGCCCGCCCGCGCCGTGTTCATTCGTGGTCCGTTCCCGGCGTCGCGACCTCCCTCGTCCCCCGGCCGGAGCCGCTCTTCCTCGAAGACTCGGGCGAGCGGCCGCTACAAGAGGGAGGTCCGGGCGTCGTCCGCACACGGCTGACCGCCTTGACCGTCCTGGCCGCCCCCGCTCTTGTGGCTCTTCGCCTGCCCTACGTAGCGCCTTGGCGAAGCAGGGTGCCTCCTGCGTGCCGTGCCGAAGCCAGGCGAAGGCAGGTGGCCATCCTCCCCACTGACCTTTTGCGTTCTTTGCGGCAAATCTCCCTCCCCATTCGCAGCTTGCCCTACGAAGCGGCTACGCGAAGTAGGGTCCATTCGCGGTTCCTCTGTCTGGTTCCAGGTTAGCGTGCCGCCGGTCTCCCCAGCCGCAGCCGGAGCTGGGCTTCGAACAGGTCCGCCGGAACCGGCGCCTGGCCCATGTCGGCGACCACGCAGCCCTTGTCGAGGCCGTCCGGCAGATGCCAGAGCCGGGTGGCCTTGAGATCGAGGGGCGCCCCCTGGATGCCCACGATCGCCCCCATGGGCAGGATCGCGGGCTGGCTGATCCACTCCCCCTTGCCGTTGGTCACCCGGACGTTCCAGTGGGCGATGCGCCGCCCCACGAAGGGGCCGTGGTCGGGCGCCCCACCGGGGCCGCCCGTGTTGTTCACCGTGATGTTCGTGCGCACGGAGTCGAAGGACATCATGCAGTGCGAATCGAAGGTGCCGTGGCGCATGTCCCCGTTCCGCCACACGTTGCCGCTGCTGGTGCCCTCGGTGTTGATCCCGTGGTGCGGGCTCGACTCGATCACGAAGTCCTCCAGCAGGTTGTCGTGGGAGAGGGTGCTCATCATGGTGCCGTGGTGGTTCGGGCGCCCGGTGATCCGGAACCCCCGGGCGGTGCAGTTGATCACCTGCTCGCGCATGATGATGGCGTTGTCCACATGCTCGAAATGCACGTCGCGGACGAAGCCGTGGGCGACCCGGGTCATGGCGATACCGTTGTACCCGGGCTCCTGGAGATGCGCCGCCTTGGCCGTGCGCGGGAAGCGGATGCTCAGGCTCTCCACCCCGACCTCGGTGATGAATGGCGAATCCACGCCGATGGTGACCCTCCACCCGTCGCGGATCTCCAGCCGCAGAGGCTTCTTGAAGGTGACCGTGGTGCCCTGGACCCGGACGATCTCGTTGGCCCAGGTCCAGGAGAACTGGCCCCGGGTCACCGCCCGCCAGCGCTCCCAGTCGTAGTCGTGCAGGGAGGGATGGCCGGCGATGTGCCGGGGCAGGGACAGGTCGCCCGACCAGGTCACCGGCACCATCTTCCCGGCCAGGGGGGCGAGCCGGGCCGCGTCGGCGGCCGACACCTGGACCGTGGTGTCGCCGATCCGCGCGGGCCGGACCACGACGGCCCCGTCGCGGCCGTCCGCGAAGCGGGACCGCCGGGGCCCGCCCGGCTCCATCCAGATCAGCCCGCCGCTCCAGGAGCCCTGGGTTCCGCGCACCACCTCGCTGATGGGCCGGGTGAAGGCCAGGATGCTCTGGTCCGGTCCCTCGCCGCGGAGCACCAGCCCGGACCGGTCCAGGGCCAGCGGCTGGGTGAGCCGGTAGCGCCCCTCCGGGATCCACACCGCGCCCCCGCCCGCCGCCCGGGCGGCCTCGAGGGCGGCCTGGAAGGCGGTGTCGTCATCGGTGGTCCCGTCGCCCCGCGCCCCGTGGTCGCGCACATTGGCGACCACGCGCGGCTCGGGAAGTGGGCGCTCGCTGTAGCCGTAGCCCGCGAACGAGACGTTGGGGAGGTTCGGATGGTCGTAGGGCGACCGCACGAACGCGGCCCACAGCTCGGCGCTCGTGGTCTGCGGATAGTCGGCCGGGGTCTGCGCGTGGGCGGGGACTGGCGTCCCGGCCGAGGGGATCAGGGTCATGATAACTCCCAGGTGTGCGAGCCACGGACTGACCGTGGTCACCGGCTTCAAAGCTTGGCGCCTCATGGCGGGCCCCGGTCAACATCCCCGATCAGGTGGAGCCGAAGGCCGGGGAACTGCCGGAACCCCCGGTCGAGCGTCACCAGCCCGATCCCGTGGCCCGTCGCCAGCGCGGCCAGATAGGCATCCATCCACCGTTTGGGGGCGGGCTGAGGAAGACAGGCGGCGGCCTGCCACCGCGTTTCGAGATCGGGTGGCTCCTCGATCCACCCGACCTGGGGCAGCTTCGCGAGCGTTTCCCAGGCCGCCCAGGCCTCCTGGTTGGAGATCGGATCGCATCCGTAGGTCTCGTGCAGGGCCGGGGTGGTGAGCAGACGCAGGAAGGTCTGCTGGGTGGCCCGACAGAAGACGGCCGGCCGGTCGGCATCGGCCCGCTCGAACGCTTCCCTGGCCGGCTGATGAAAGGGGTGGGTGCCGAACGAGAGCGCGATCCAGACGCTGGAGTCAAAGAGCTGGGCCGAGTCGTTCACGGTCCTCCTGGACCAGGGTCTCCCGTTCGATCTCGAGCAGGCCCTCCGCGCTCATCGAGCGGGCCGGCGCGTCGGGACGGGTCCGGAACAGGGGCAGCCGCACGGGTTCCCGCCGGGACGCGGCCGCATCCGGCCTCGCCGGGGCGGCCAGGCCCCGCCGCAGCAGGTCGGCGATCTCCTCCTTCAGCTTCCGGCGGTCCCGCAGGGCGCGGAGCTTCACCTGGTACATCAGGTCATCGGGAATCTCGACTGTGGTCTTCATGCTCCCACTTTACTGGTTTCCTGTTTCGCCGTCAATCGGGGGAGGCCCCCCCCCGCGAGGCTTCCCCCGCGAGGCTTCCCCCGTTGGGCGGTGCGGGGGCGGAGGGCGGGGGTGGGAGCGGTGGGAGGGTTTGTGGCGGGTTGCGGGCTCGAAGCCTCGCGTAAAAAGGAAGGAGGGGGGAGGGGGAGGGCTCAGGTTCCTGTGGACTGCGGTGGCATTGGACCCGATCCGACCTGTGGCCAGGCTGGGACCCTCCAGCAATCCGAGGCGCAGCGGCGGAATCTTCGTGCGACACCGCTTTGGCTTTTCCTGGATGGGGGGCCATCGGCGAGCGCACAGGACGTCGCCCCGCCTCCGGCGTGCCGCGCCGCAGCGTGGCGAAGGCGGGCGGAAGCCAAGGCGGGGTCGCCGTCCCGCAGACGGGACTCTGCCCCCGCAGTCCAAGGCGGTCGCCGCCCCAGTCGTCCGCTGTTCCCGCCCTGCGGGAACAGCTAGGTACGATCCCACATCCCACAACTTGTCCGACGTAGCTTCCGAGCGAAGTCGGATCCCACATCCCACAACTTGTCCGACGTAGCTTCCGAGCGAAGTCGGATCCCACATCCCACACCGCCGCCGCGATTCAGTCTCGACCCCGGTCCCCCGCTTTCGTACTACTGTCCCCCAGAACTCTGACCTCCCGCGTGAATTCTCTGCCGCCCCACCTCCCCCCTCTGTGAACCTCTGTAACCTCTGCGACCTCTGTGGTCCAATGGGTTGCGGCGGGGAGCTGCGCTGGGACTTTCGTGGTTCATCCGCCTGAAGGAGCCGCCCGCCATGTTCGAAGGAGTCCATACCGCACTGGTCACGCCGTTCAACCGCGACGGGTCCGTGGACTATGGCGCCTACCGCGCCCTGATCGACGACCAGGTGGCGGCCGGGGTGGACGGGATCGTCCCCTGCGGCACCACCGGCGAGTCGCCCACCCTCGACTTCGACGAGCACGAGAAGGTGGTGGCCACCGCCATCGAGGCGGCGGCGGGTCGGGTGAAGGTGATCGCCGGCACCGGGGCCAACTCGACCGCCGAGGCGGTGGAGCTGACCCGCGCGGCCCAGCAGGCCGGGGCCGACGGGACGCTCCAGGTGACCCCCTACTACAACAAGCCCAGCCAGGCCGGGCTCGAGGCCCATTTCCGGACCGTGGCCGATATCGGCCTGCCCGTGATGCTCTACAACGTGCCCGGGCGCACCAGCCGCGAGATCGCGGTGGAGACCATCGTGAAGCTGGCCGACCACCCCCACATCGTGGCCGTGAAGGAGGCCGGGGGCAGCGTGGACCGGGTGAGCGCCATCCGGCGTCAGAGCGACATCACTGTCCTGTCCGGCGACGACACCCTGACCCTGCCCATGATGGCGGTGGGGGCGTCGGGCGTGGTCAGCGTGGCCTCGAACCTCATCCCCGCCGAGGTGACGGCCCTGGTCCGCGAGGCCCGCGAGGGGCGCTGGGGCGAGGCCCGGGCCCGGCATCTCCGCCTGCACGAGCTGTTCGAGACGCTGCTGTCGCTGGATTCGAATCCGGTCCCGGTCAAGACCGCCCTGGCCATCGTCGGGAAGGTCGAGGACGTCTTCCGGCTGCCCATGGTCGGGCTCGATCCCGCGCTGCGGCCCCGGCTGGAGACGGTCATGCGGGCGGCGGGGGTGACCTGGTGACCCTGGGCGTGGGGATTCTCGGCGCGGCGGGGCGCATGGGCGGGGCGCTCATCCGCGGCCTGCGCGAGCAGCGGATTCCCGGACTCCGCCTGGCGGCGGCGGTGGATCGGCCCGATGTCTCGGACCCGAGCCTCGACCTGGTTCCGGCCGAGGTGGGCATCGCGGCCAGCGATGTGCTCATCGACTTCAGCTTCCACGCGGCGGCGGCCTTCCATGCCGACCTGTGCGCGGAGGCGGGCAAGCCGCTGGTGCTCGGCACCACCGGCCTCACCGAGGACGACCAGCGGAGGGTGGTCGCGGCGGCCCGGCAGGTGGCGGTGGTGCAGGCGCCGAACATGAGCCTGGGGGTGAACCTGCTCATGGTCCTGGCCGAGCAGGCGGCCCGGGCGCTCCAGGACCGCGGCTACGACGTCGAGATCGTGGAGCGGCATCACCGGAAGAAGAAGGACAGCCCCAGCGGCACCGCCCTGGGCCTTGGCGAGGCGGTGGCCCGGGGATACGGATGGGATCTCCGGGAGACCGCCGTCCATGGGCGGGAGGGCGTGGCCCCGGGCGAACGGCCGGAGCGGGAGATCGGGTTCCACGCCGTGCGCGGGGGCGACTTCGTGGGCGACCACACGGTGATCTTCGCCGCCGAGGGCGAGTGCGTGGAGCTGGGTCACCGGGCCACCACCCGCGACACCTTCGCCACCGGCGCCCTCCGCGCGGCGGCCTGGGTGGCCACCAAGCCCGCCGGCCTCTACTCCGCGCGCGATGTGCTCGGGCTCTAGCTCACACGTGTCGGAACTTCAGCCAAACGGACCACGGAGGTCGCAGCGCGGTTCCCCGCCGCAACCCATTGGACCACAGAGGTCGCAGAGGTTACGGAGGTTCACAGAGGGGAGGGGAGGTGGGGCGGCAGAAAAATTGCGCGCACGGACAAAGTTCTGGTGGATAGCAGTACGGAGGTTGCAGAGATCCACAGAGGAGGAAGAGGGACTGGTCGTAGAGATGCCTGCATTCCGCGGACCTCCGTAATCTCTGCGGCCCCTCTGGTCAGATCGCCTATGCCTCCTGAAATCGTCTTATCCAAGGTTTCTCCCGCCTGCGTATGATTCCCACCCCCCATTCGTCCGCCACTGCGAACCTCCGTAACCTCTGCGGCCTCTGTGGTTCTCCTGGCTGCAGCGGGTGGCCCCTTCGTGTCCTTTCGTGCCTTTCGCGTGCCTTGTCGAAGCCTGGCGGAGGCAGGTGGTTCCTCCCGTCTCCTCCGACGCCGTCATGACCGAGAACGCGCCATCGACCGAGTACGGGTTCAGCCTGGGGTCGAACCTGGGCGACCGGCTGGCTCATCTGGCGGCCGCCCGCGACGCCCTGGCCGCGCTGCCGGGCCTGGATCTGGTGGCGCAGTCGGCGGCTTACGAGACCTCGCCGGTGGGGGTGAAGCCCGAGCACGAGGACAAGCCGTTCCTGAACTCGGTGGTGATCCTGCGGGGAACGCTGAGCGTCGCCGAGGTGATGGCGGCGCTGGGCCGGATCGAGACCGAGCTGGGCCGGGAGCGGGGCGGGGACCGGTTCGCTCCCCGGACGGTGGACGTGGATCTGCTCTATGCCGGGGACCAGATCATCGACAGCGGCGGGGTCACCGTGCCCCATCCGCGCTGGGCCAAGCGCCGGTTCGTGGTCCAGCCCCTGGCCGACCTCCGTCCCGACCTCGTGCTCCCCGGCGCCGGCCTCCCCGTCCGGGCCCTGCTCGACACCCTCCCCCCCGGCGAGACGGCCACCGTCTTCGCGGCGGTGTGGTGATCCCGCGCTTCGGGAGTTGGCCACGCGAACCCGGTGGGGATTGCGCAGCCATGCCGAGTGCGGTAGCGTTGGGCCCGTGAGGTGCATGATGACCCGGCAGGTACAGGACGTTCTAGATATGGCGACGGAGCTATCGCCGGCCGAGCGGGCGGAGCTGGTGGAGGGGATTCTCTCCAGCTTTGACCTTTCGCCCCGCGAGGGGATCGACGAGGCGTGGGCACGCGAGGCGGAGTCCAGGATCGACGCCTTTGATCGCGGCGAGATCGCCTCGCGGCCGGCCGCCCTCGTGTTCGAGCGCATCAGGCAGACCTTGTCCCCATGATGGTGGACTTCCTCCTCCCTGCGGAGGACGAGTTCGCCGAGGCCATCGCCTACTACAGCCTGCAACGCGAAGGCCTGGGTCTGGAGTTCGCGGCGGAAGTCAACCGGGGGCTGGCCCGCATTCTCCAGCACCCTTCCGCGTGGACGCCATTGTCTTCGCGAACCCGGCGCTGCCGCCTGAACCGCTTTCCCTACGCGCTCATCTACCAGGTCCGCGACGACATGATCCTGATCGTGTCGGTCCAGAACCTACACCGTCACCCGGATTCCTGGAGGGACCGCCTTTCGCCCCACGAGAGGTGAGGGTTGGTCGCCACCTTCCTCGCCCGTAGCTACGCCCGCCAAGGGCGTGGCCGCCCCTGCCCCCGCGCCACGCATGGTCGGGGTCAGGCGGAGGGGCCGCCGCCGAACCTCCGGTCCAGGGCCTCCACCAGGCCGGCGAGCGGGGCGATCTCCACCTCGCCCCGGCGTCCGGCCTGGTTCCCCCCGAAGATCAGGATCTTAGGGACAGGTCTTCTATGGGGCCTCGAAGGGACTCATAGGGACAGGTCTTCTATGGCGTGCCGCAAGGGACAGACCCTTTCCGCTGACTTGTGCCCACGTACCGGGGAGGATCCCGGCTGGGCGGCGACAGAAGACCTGTCCCTATCCGGGGCAACAGACCTGTCCCTAACTGGGGAGAGAAGACCTGTCCCTTGCCGGACGGGCATTGCACCGAGACCGCCGGGACAAGACCTTATCGTCATTCTATGACGCATCGTCAGGACATGCCCGCCCGGCACCCCTCGCAGGCGGACGTTTCTGGCTGACCCCATGGGAACGGGCAGGAACGAATCCGGCTCGTTCCAGGAACCAGGGCATGGTCTGTCCTCGCTCCGGCTCGTCCCTCCCGTGGCGCATTCGCGTCAACCTAACGCGGATGCGAAAGCTGCCGTCTGCGCATCCGGATGCCCCAAAGGGGCTTCGTAGCCCCAGCCCAGGGTTGCGAGGAACGAGCTACCCTGGGTGCGGGGGTCCGATAACATCCTTACCCTGAAGGGGTTGCGTCCGACCCATCCAGCGCCCTGGGCGGAGCGGACGCAACCCCGTTGGGGTTGGTCGTTGGGGGGGATGCGGCTGGCGGATGGAACCCCGTTGGGGTTCGGCGGAGGCCCCGGAATCCGCTTCTACGGGGGCGGTCCGGACGCGTCCCCTGTGGCATCCACGGCCTGGGCGGCCGCGGCTACGGGCACGCCTCTGCCCCCATCCGTGTGGATCCGTGTGCATCCGTGGTTCTCCCCTTGCTCCCCCCCCCTCTGCGAACCTCCGTAACCTCTGTGGCCTCTGTGGTCCAATGGGTTGCGGCAGGCAGCCGCGCTGGGACCTCTGGGGTTCGTTTGGTTGCGGCCACTGGCCGCGCTGGGCGCATCCGTGGTTCACCCGTCGCGAACCACCGCACCCTCCGCGACCTCCGGGGTCCGAGGGGCGGGGGCGCGGTCGCGGGCGAGGCGGCGGCGGTAGGCACGGGGGGATTCGCCGGTGACCCGCCGGAACTGCCGGGTGAAGTAGTTGCTGTCGTTGAACCCGCTGCGGAAGGCGGCATCGTCGGGACGCCCCTCCTGGAGCAGGGCGTTCTCGATCACGATCCGGGCTTC
>PXDE01000251.1 GCA_003566475.1 PVC group bacterium
GACCAGCGTCAGAACCTGCGTCCGGGCCATGTCCAAGCGCTCCATAAGCCTCCATCCCTTGGGGTTGCGAGTCCGGGGCCACTGTACCCGCCCCGAGCCGAGATGCCAGCCCGGAACTGTGCCATGCCGTGTCGGAACCTTGCCTTCCCTCCGGCGTTCAATTCGTATCCTTCCTGCGAGCGGATGGATTCATCGGATCGCTACCTCCAGTTCATAACATCGGTCAGGTGCGCACGCTCCTGTTGTAATGTAAGTTGCTATAAATCATTGACTAACGCAGAACGGCAGTGTAGGTTGGGTGGCGAAAGAGACTCTTCAGAAGGCAGGTGCTTCGATGCGTGGGAATGCGATTTTGGATCAAGAGGACATGGACGTCGGCGACCTGGACGCGATCCAGGACTATCTGGACTCCGTTCGGAAGTACTGGTTCGCCGGCCGGTACGACACCTTGGCGGCCGAGGAGCAGCTCGATGCGGAACGCCTCCGCCTGCCCGATCCGAAGGCGGCCGCCCAGGTCGAGCAGGAACTGGTCGAGGCCATGGACAGGGCTCAGCGGTTTCTCCGCAACCTGAGCCGGTCCGAAGAGGCGGTGGCCCTTCTGGATGATGGCTTCGTCCGGTATTGCGCCGGCCTCGGGCTTTCCCGCCGGGATGCGGACGAGATCGAGCGTCTGCATCACGAGCGGCAGCGTCGGCAGAAGTCCTCGGAGCGCGAGCCGTCCGATGACGACGCCGCATCCGAAACGCCGGACCCGAACTCCCAGCCCGGAACCCGGCGGCAGGGGGGCGTCAACGGTGTCCGCCAGGGAGGGCAGCGGCCCCCGACGGGCAGCCGTGCGGGGGACGCGACCCGCTCCCCCTCGGCCGCCCAGAAGCGCCCGCCCACGCAGCGGAGGCAGGGCGAGGGAACCGCCGCCGCAGGCGACCGGGCGGCCGCCGGGGCGGCCCCCGCGACCGGCCGGTCCCGGCCGCGCCGGGCCATCCCCCGCCGCCGCATCCTCGCCGTGTGCCTTCTCCTCCTTGTGGCGGGGCTCGGTTATGTCTACGCGTTCCACGAGGTCACCTTCGGCCTCGACGGCCGGCCCGCCATCGACTGGAAGGGACGTCCGTCGCTGGACCTGGGATTGTACCAGAACGTGCGGTCCGGCTGGCGCGAGGTCTGCGATCACTGCGGCGTGCTTCTGGACGCCAGGTCGGAGACCATCCGCGTCCCCTACGCCGAGGCTGCGGCGTTCGGGGTGACCACCCGCCGGGGATCGTGCGAATCCTGCCTGAACGAGGTGGTTTCCTACACCACCTCGCACCAGTGCACCGAGTGCGAGCGCCACTACATCGTCCACACCCACCGGGCCCCGCGACGGGAGGTCCCCCAGGATACCGTCGTGCCCGGCGTCTGCTCCTCCTGCCGTTCGCGCTAGCTGTCTCCGTCCGCAGGCCAACGGCCTCTTCCTTTGCAGTTGATCCTGCTCCGCGTTGCTTCATGATGCGGTGTTTTCACCCCCAACCGGAAAGGATCGGCATCATGCACAACCAGCTCACGGATCAGGACGTTCGGGACGGGTGGCGACTGCTGTTCGACGGCCAGACCACCCAAGGCTGGCGGAACTACCGGCAGCCCGGGCTGAGCCCGCAGTGGAAGGCGGTGGACGGCACGCTCCATTTCGAACCCAAAGGCGGCGGCGACATCATCTATGGACAGGCGGTGTTCGGGGACTTCGACCTGACCATGGAATGGAAGGTCGAATCCGCCGGCAACAGCGGCATCTTCTACCGGGCGACCGAGATCGAGCCCCAGATCTGGCGCACCGGGTTCGAATACCAGATCCTCGACAACATCGGCCACCGCGATGGCGGCCACGAGCTGACCTGCGCGGGCTCGCTCTACGCGCTCTACCCGGCACCCAAGGATCTGCCTCGCCCCGTGGGCGAATGGAACCTCGCCCGCATCGTGGCCAGGGGGGCGAGCATCGAGCACTGGCTTAACGGCGTCCGGGTGGCCGAGATCGACCTCGCGTCCGAGGACTACCGGGCCCGCGTGGCCGGCAGCAAGTTCGGGGAGATGCCGCTATACGGGCAGTTCTCCGCCGGCTACATCGGCCTTCAGGACCATGGGGACCCGGTCTGGTACCGGAACCTCAAGATCCGGCCCCTGGTCTAAGCTGGAACCATGCAGCGGAACCGCGAATGGACGCGAATGAACGCGAATGGGGACAAGGTGGAACCACACCTTGGCCGCAGCCCAAACGCATTCGTGGAATGGTGAATGCAATGCGATCTCTCCGCCAGCCCGGAATTCGCGTCCATCCCCTCCCCCGGAGGGGTGCCCGAAGGGCGGGGTGGGTTGGGCGTTCATTCGCGGTTCAGAACGGACTTGGGCTGAATCGTTCAGGCTAAGGCAGGCTTGAGGACCGATTCTCCGCACGACCCTTACGCCGCGTTCCGGCACGCCGCGTTCGCCAAGGTCACGATCGGCGCGTTCGTGGTCATCCTGGGCACCCGCATCCAGGCGGTGGCCATTCTGTGGGAGGTCTATCAGCGCACCGGGAAGTACGGATCCCTGGGGCTGATCGGCCTCGTCCAGGCCCTGCCCATGATGCTCCTGGTGCTGCCCGCCGGGCACCTCGCCGACCATGTGGACCGGGTCCGGATCAAGCGCTGGAGCCTGGCCGGAGCGACCTGCACCAGCCTCGCTCTCGGAGGGTTCAGCCTCCTGGAGGGCGGGGTGGGCTGGATGTACCTCCTGCTGGGGCTCGACGCGGCCGTACTCACCCTCGGCCGCCCCGCCGGCCAGGCCATGCTGCCCCGCCTGGTCTCCCGGGCCGATTTCGCCAACGCCATGATGTGGCGGAGCAGCACGTTCCAGATGGCGGCGGTGCTCGGTCCCGCGCTGGGCGGCCTGGTCGTGGCCTGGAGGGTGCCCGCCGCCTACTTCATCAGCGCCGCCACCAGCGTGCTCATGCTGATCCTGCTCGGCCGGATCCGCCTCCGTCCCCTGGAGGTGACCGAGAGCGCGGCCCGTCCCGCCCCCGGCTGGCAGGCGCTGGCCGAGGCGGTCGGGTTTCTGCGCCGGGAGCCGGTGGTGCTCTCGGCGGTCTCGCTCGACATGTTCGCGGTGCTGCTGGGCGGGGCCGTGTACCTGCTTCCGGTCTACGCCACCGACATCCTCGGCGTGGGTCCCCGCGGCTACGGGGCGCTCACCGCCGCCCCCGCCCTCGGCGCCTTGGCCATGGGCGTATATCTGGCCCACCGCCGCCCCATGCGCCGGGCCGGTCTCGCCCTGCTCGGGGCGGTGGCGGGCTTCGGCGCCGCCACCATCGTCTTCGGACTCTCCCGGAACATCTGGCTGTCCCTGGTCTGCCTCGCCCTCACCGGCCTGTTCGACAATGTCTCGGTGGTGGTCCGTCACACCCTGATCCAGCTCCGCACCCCCGACACCATGCGGGGCCGGGTGTCCGCGCTCAACAGCGTGTTCATCGGCGCCTCCAACGAGCTCGGCGGCATGGAGTCCGGCCTGGTGGCCGCCTGGTTCGGTCCCGTGGTGTCGGTGGTGAGCGGCGGCGTGGGCACATTGCTCGTGGTCTTCGGCATCGGCGCCTCATCGCGGACGCTCCGCGGCCTGGGCAGCCTTGAGGTCGAAGAGGCCGGGGCGGAGGACGCCGGGGAACCGCCCGGTCCTGCCTGAATCGGGGCCGACATTCGGCCCGGGACGACGGACAGGGCCTGCGCCGTGGGCGGCCTTCGGCCCCATCGCGCTTTCGAGGGCGACCCATGGTCAAGCCGCGAACCGGGGGCCGGAGATATTCCATGGCCGGAGGGCCAGGCCGGGCGCCGCCGCCCCCAACGCCTCATGCACTGCGCCTCGCCCTTGGGCGATGCTCCTGGCTTCGGAAACTACATGCATCCACGCATAAGTTCATAATGTAATATATGAACTTACA
>PXDE01000556.1 GCA_003566475.1 PVC group bacterium
GTAAGCTTGTGCCGAGGCACCCGCAACTCGTGCCGCTCCTGAGCCCGCCGGACCTCCGGCCCCAGCACCTTCACGAAGAACAGCACCAAGGCGGCGATCCCAAGATAGAAGAGGAAGAGAAAGGCCAGATTGCGGCGGCTGCGCCGCTTCGCGGGGGCGGGGGCGGTAGTGGTGGGCATGGGATGACCGTAGCAGGTTCGCCCCCGAAGAGCCAATCCGTAGCTGCGTCCGCCGAGGACGAGGACCCGCGTCATCCCCGCAGTCGGCCAAACGCCTGGCGCGTTCGGCTACAGCCCCAGCCGCTGGACCTGCTCCTCCGGGGCCTCGGCCTCCTCCATGAGACGGCGGAGGTGGGCGAGCATCCGGGCTTCCACCTCCGGATCCTTCGTCGGCCGGGTCTGGCCGGGATCGGCCTCCAGGTCGTAGAGCAGGTTCTGCCGGGTCAGCGCCTCCTTCTGCCACCTTGGCCAGGCCCCGGGGATCTTCATCACCGGACAGCCCTTGGTGAACTGGAACGGCGGGGCCATCGTGGCCTGCCGCATCTCCTCCACCGAGAACGTGTGCCGCATGTGGGTGGGCATGTGGGTGTAGTGGAAGAGGGGGCCGTTGTCCTCCCGCGCCGCCGCCCGCATATACACATGACGGCCGTCGGTGACGTTCACCTGGCCGCCAAAGAGCCCGAAGATCCCGGCCTCCCGCACCGGCGTGTCGTCGGCGAGGGTGGCGGCCAGGGGCTTGCCCAGCATGTCGGGGGTGGGGGCGAGACCGAAGAAGTCCAGCAGGGTGGGGGCCCAGTCGATGGTCTGGACCAGGCTCTGCCTTCGCTCCCCCCGCTTCCCGCACCGGGGATCCCAGATGAACAGCGGGGTATGGGCGATCTCCTCGTAGAAGGGCATCCAGCACTTGGCCCAGCCGTCGTGCTCGCCCAGCAGGAACCCATGGTCGGTGCAGACCATGAGCAGAGTGTCGTCCCACAGGTGGTGCCGGTCGAAGGCGTCGAGCACGTCCCCGAGGTAGGCGTCGCACATGCTCATGAGCGCGGCCATCTCGTACCGGGCGTGGGCCATGTCCTCGTCGGACTCGTCGCGCGGCGTGTAGTTGGGCCAGTCGAACCGAAGCTGGGCCGGATCGTACGGATACCGGTCCTTGTACTTCCGGGGCGACACGAAGGGTTCGTGGGGATCGAACGTCTCGATCTGCAGGAACCAGTTGTCGGCGTCGTGATGCTGGCGCAGGAATTCCAGGCCCGCGTGCATGGTCTGCGCCTGGGGCCAGTCGGCCTCGCTCCTGAGGGCGGTGCGGTTGGCCTCGCACTCCCGGTGCACCCGCCCCACCACCCGCGGCTCCCGGGGGGGCGGGGGATCCTTCAGGAAGGGGACGCAGGGATCGTACTCCTGGCCCCGGAAGAACTCGTAGCTCGAATAGCGGGTGTGGTAGGTCCCCCCGCCTTCCTCGAAATAGTGATAATGGTCGGTCACGAGATGGGTGTAGATGCCGTTCTGCTTCAGGATCTCGGGCATGGAGTCGTCGAACGGCTCCAGCGGCCCCCAACTCCGGTGCAGGAAGTTGGGCCGCCCGGTGTGGATCTCGCGGCGGGCCGGAATGCAGGGCATCGAACACACGTAGGACCGGTCGAACGTCACCACGCGGTCGGCCAGACGTCTGAAGTTGGGCAGATGCGTCCAGTCGCAGCCGTAGTTGGGCAGCATGTGCCGGTTGAGCGAATCGAACATCAGCATCACGGCCTTCATGGTCCGGTCTCCTGTCTCTCCGTCGGACGGGGCTGGGGGTGCGGGAAATGGGTGCCGCGCTGGCCGGCGAGTCCGGGGTCGGCCCGGGGCGCGCGCCAATAGCCGGCCTGGGGCTCGGGCGCCCCGGTCCACCTGCCGTCCCTGACCCATGCCCGGTCCTCGCCATAGAGGGACTCCGCCAGTCTGGCCTGGAGGTCGGTGAGCACGGAGGCGGCCTCAGGGGTCTGGGCGAGGTCGTGAAGCTCCTGCGGGTCGGCGTCCAGATCAAAGAGCTGGAACCGGTTGCCTTCGGGGTAGTAGATGAGCTTGTGGCGGCCGTTGTGGACCATGCGCGGGTGGAAGGCCCCGTTGTCGATCTCCCCGTAGAGGTGATCCCGTCGCGAGTCGGCGACCATGGACAGGCCCTCCACGGTGCCGGGCGGTGCGATCCCGGCCAGATCGAGGAGAGTGGGCATGACGTCCTGGAGCCCCACCAGGCGGGAATCGGTCGATCCGGCTTCGACCCTGGGTTCGGGCCGGGGGTCCACCAGGATCATGGGCACGTTCGCGCTGCCTTCGAGGAAATGCCGCTTGGCCCAGATGCCATGGTTGCCCAGCATGTCGCCGTGATCGGAGGTGAACAGGATCACCGTGTTCTGGAGGTCGCCCGACTCGCGCAAGGTGCCGATGACCAGGCGGAGCTGGTGATCGATATGGGTGCACAGGGCATAGAAGGCCCGCCGGGCTTCCCGCACGTAGTCGGCGTTCCACGTCCGGGCCCCGCTCTGTGCCCGGCGAAGTTCGGCCGGAAGTAGGTCAGGATCCTGGCTCCAGGCGCCGGAAAAGGGCTCGTCCAGGTCCACGCCCCGGTAGAAGTCGAGGTAGCTGGCCAGCGGGGCCAGGGGAGGGTGGGGGTGGATGTAGCTCAGGTACCAGAGCGCGGGCCGGGTGGGATCCCGGCGGTGGATGGCCCGGCACATCTGCCGGGTGGCCCAGTGGGTGACGTGCAGCTCCTCGGCGAGATGCCAGGGCCGCGCCACATAGTGGTTGTTGCCCATCCCGTGACCGAAGGCCTCGCCGGGATGGCCGGCCCGGGCGAGATCGGCCTCATAGTCATCGACCACGCCCCACTGGATGCGTCCCTCTTCGGAGAGGATGACATCGTCGAACCCCAGCCGCCAGCGCTGGGGCCAGCCATGCATCTTGCCCACGGCCATGGTCTGGTAGCCGGCGGCGGAGAAGGTGCCGGCCAGATTGGGCAGGTCCGGCCAGGGCTGCCCGTCGATATACCGCCGGTCTCCGTGGGTCCGGGCGGAGGTTCCGGTCATCAGCGTCTTGCGGGCGGGTATGCACACCGGACACTCGCTGTAGGCTCGGGTGAACCGCCTCCCCGCCCCGGCCAGGCTGTCCAGGGTGGGGGTCTGGATACAGGGATGCCCCGCGCACCCGAGCAGCGAACCCGGCCAATGGTCGGTGCAGATCAGGAGAATATCGGGGCGCTTGGACATGATGGGCGCACTATGCCCCAGGCTCGGGAAGGGGAAAAGCGCGAACCGCCCCGCTCCACCAGCCGCCCCCATTCACGTCAAGAATAAAGGACGGACCCATTTTGGGGACTGCCGTGAGTTTGGCGAGCGGGCCTCCATTCCCGGCATGTGACGCGGGCGTCGCGTGGTTTCGTACCCCTCAAGGACCGGGCGATGTCCGCGCGTGGGATCAGGTCCGGGAAGCGAGGCATGGCGTCGGGCGGGCGGGGGTGGCGTGGACCCGGGCCACCGCCTCGGGGAGGAGGATGAGGGGGACGGCCAGGAGCCTCGGCACGGCCGCGAGGTGCACTGCGGGGTCGCGGGCCATCCAGGTGCTGAACATGTAGGCCCCGGCCGTGGCGACGGTGACCACGCCCAGCATGGCCGTGGCGAACCGGAGGTCCGGCGTCCTCCAGGCCCGCCGGGGGAAGAGCAGCCAGGCCCCGGCCAGGGCCGCCCACAGGGGGGCGGGGCCGGCGGAGGTCATCGCCTGCTCCCAGACCGTCCGCAGGGCCTGCCATGCGTACCCCCATTCGGCGGGGCCGGGACGGACCCAGGCGAAGTCGGGCTCGGGCAGCCCCTGCCAGGCCGACCAGACCCGCCAGGGCAGCAGCGGGAGCAGCCCGACCAGACACCAGAGCCCGCGATGGGGCCGGCGGAGGTTCACGA
>PXDE01000176.1 GCA_003566475.1 PVC group bacterium
CCCGCCACGCCCTGCACGAAGGCCGCACCCTCATCCATCCCGTGCCCCCCGGACCCGGCACGGAGTGGCGGCTGCTGGGGTTCGAGAGGCCGGAGGCGGAGAATGACGAATGACGAATGGCGGGGGGATCTCGTCCTCACTTGGGGTCCCCTTCGTCGCAATCCTTGTCGCTTCCTTTGTCGTCCAATGCCTGGACGGAAGCGTCCAAGGCCTGGACCGGGCCGCCTCCCGTAGCCGAACGCGCCACCTGTCGCGGCGTAGCCCGGAGGGCGAAGACGGAAGCGTTTGGCCGCCTGTGGGAACGAGCCCGGCCCGGCGCGAAGCTCCTCCTCGTAAGCGCCTCCCGTCTCGTCCCCGTCGGCATCTGCATCCTTGGCGGATTCAGCTACGGGCAGCGCCCCCCCCGTAGCTGGACGCGCCAGCGTTCAGCCGCAGCCGGGAACGCGGCCGACCTCGTCCGAAGCTCCTCAGCTTGCGCGTCCCCCGCGTCCTGCCCACGAGCCCCCACGGACTGGGCGGCCGCAGCTACGTGGGGCCACGCTCCGACGTGGGCATCATGCTCGGAGTCCCGTCCACACGCCCGGAAGGTCCACCTCGGAGGGTGGACCCACGCGGGGCCTCATCCCTTGCGGCGCCCCCCTCCCTCCGCCCTATCCGGTCAGGGCGTCCGCTCCCAGGGCGGGGTGGGATCGCCTTCGGGCAACGGGGGCTCGGGAGGCGGATCGGCGGGGCGGGGGCGCAGGGGCTCGCCCCGGACGACCTGGCGCACCTCGCGCCGCAGCTCGGGATCGGGCTCGCGTTCGGCCCAGTCCCTGAGCAGTTCCCGGACCGTGGTCGCCGTAGGGTCGTCCGGAGGCGGGGTCGGGGCGCGGAGGGAGAACGACAGGGCGCTCAGCACGGCGCGGCGGACCGACACGTCGTCGTGCCGGGACAGCGCGGCCAGGCCCTCGACCGCCTTGTCCGCCGCCTCGGTCCGGAACAGGCTCCGGGCCATCGACACCTGCAAGCGCGGGGCGGTCTCGGCCTCCATCCACCGCGCCATCAGATCCGGTCGGGCGCGGCTCCAGATCTGAGTGTGGGAGACCCAGAACATTCGCCTTCGCTCGTCCTCCTCGGCCAGGGCCCGGGCGACCGCCTGTTCGAGCATCTCCCCGAAGAGCTTGCGCTGGGAAGGGCTCCCGTTCGAAAGCGGCATCAGCATGGCCCCGGCATTCTCGGGGTGGAAGGGCTCGGCTGCCCACGCCCGGGCCACCAGATCCCCGGCGCAGGGGCTCTGCAGGCCGTTGAGGACGGCGAACGCCCGGAACTGGAGGATCCGGTCCGCGCCTAGCGCCGCCTGCTCGATGAAGGGGATCGCCTCCGGTCGGCGCATGGCCAGCCGGGGATCCTGGATGGCGAGGGGCACCTCGCGCACCCGGTCCAGAATATGGGCCAGAAGGTCCGGGTCGGCGTGTTCCAGCAGGGGTCCCCAGGCGAGGTGATTCCACACCGCCTGGGTCGTCACCGGGTGCAGGGCGTTGGGATCACCAGGGGCGGCCGGAGAAGACGGGGCCGGCTGGCTGAGGTCGTCCAGCAGGCTCCGGATCTCGTCGGGAGGCACGTGCAGGACCGCCTGGCGGAGGAGGTTGCGGATTTCGGCCTGGGCGCCGAAGATCAGCATGCGGACCGCCTGGTCGTGCGTACCGCGTACCGAGGGGTCCTCGCCGCGGGCCGCGATCCGCTCCGCAGCGCGGCGAAGCGAGTCCGGGGTCTCCCGCAGGGCGGCGACCAGCCGCCGCCGTCCTTCCGGCGAATGCAGCCGGTCGAGGCCGGTCAGGAAGTCTTCCGGGTTCGCGGGGTCGAGGTCGTCGAACACCGAGACGAGCAGCCATGGGCGCTGGCCGAAAACCCCGCCCCGGGCCCGGGCCGCCGCCACCTGTGCGGCGCGCCGGAGCGCCGGGTCGGCATGGGCCAGCCAGGGCCTGAGGGGTTCGAGAGCCGTCGGATCGTGGCTGGCCCCGAGGAGGGTCAGGTCGGCCTCGCTCTCCCGGGTCGGCCTTCCCGGCTGGTTCAGGCGGGGGGTGAGCCAGGCGACCAGGGGGCGGTTGTCCGCCCGGGCCGACACCCCGAACCGCAGCAGCCGGGAGGCCAGCGGTTCGCCGGCCACGTCCGGCATCGTCTCCGCCCGCTCCATCAGACGCAGAATGCGTTCCCAGGCCTCGGGGCCACCGATCCGGCCCAGGCTCTGGATGATGGGCAGGGCGGTCTCCCGGTCGGCCGGGTCGAAGAGATCCTCCAGCAGCCGCATAGTCTCCGGGAGGGGAAGGTCGGGCAGCGCCCGCAGGACGGCGGCGCGGTCGCCCGTCCGCTCCAGGATCTCGCGGATCCGGGGCAGCACGGCCGGATCGCCGGTGGCGAGCAGAGCCCGGGCGGCATCCGCCGAATGGGCGGCCTCGGGCCCGCCAACCTCGGTCAGGGTGTCGAGGGCACGCCGCGGGTCGGCCCAGACCATGCCCGAGACCAGGTTGTAGCGCTCGGAGGTGCCGAGATGCGGGTTCGACCGCAACAGATCAGGCATCCGGTCCCAGAGGTCGTCGCGCTGAAGCAAGGCCAGGCCCCAGCCCAGCCGCAGGGGCTGCCAGTCCGGGCCGGCGAGACGCAGCTCGTGCAGGCTTCGTTCGGCATAGAACCGGACATCCTCGTCCGGATCCGGCCCCAGGAGAACGTCGGCAAGGAGGGACGGAACCCGGGCGTCCTCCACAAACCGGGCCCGCCAGGCGGCGATGCGTCGGGCCTGGGCATCCGGATCCCGAAGGGCGTCCGCGAGCGCCGCGATCTCGGCCTGGGGATGGGGATGGTGGAGCGCGGCATGACGCGGCCCGAGCCAGACCGCTTCCAGCCCTCCAGCGCCGGCGAGCGCCTCGACAATCTCCCGGGCGGCCACGGGCTCGTGCCGGAACGGGTCGGGCAGCGGATCCACCGGCCGGGCCGCGGGATGGCTGGAGACCAGGGTTCGCCAGGCGCGGTCTGTACCGGCCAGCCGCATCCCGGCGAGGGGCAGCACGCGGGTCAGGGTCTCGCGGTGGCTCTCGTCGCCCAGAACCACCGTGGGTTCCGCAGCCGACTCCACGACCGCACGGGCGACGGGTTCCGGGGGCGGTGCGGACGGGAGGGACTGGGCGGCGAGCAGACCGCCTCCGGCGAGGGCCAGACCGGCGGCGGCGGTCAGGCCGGCGGACTTGAGGGTTCCGAGCGTGAGCATGGTGGAGGCTCCGAGGGTGAGGGACAGGACATTCGCGGAGACCGCGCCTCCGGCGGCGGCGGCGGCGAGCCCGGTTCCGGCCGTCCAGGTGGCGGCGGCGGCGGTCTGGGCGATGAAGGCGGCCGGAACGGCGGCGACCGCCTCGGCGGTCAGCGCCTCGGTCAGGACGGCGGCCGATCCGATGGCCACCCCCTGGCGGGCGAGACGGCGGCGCAGCATCTCCCGGCCGCGGGCGACCTGGGTGCCCACGGTTCCCTCCTGGCGACCGAGGCGCCTCGCCACCTCGCGGAGGGACAGGCCCTCCAGATGGAACAGGATCAGCGGGGCCCGGTACCGCTCGGGCAGGGCGCCCAGGGCGTCGTCGAGCTCCTCTCGGAACCGGGCCGGGGGGGCGGGGGTGGGCATCAGCGAAGGATCGGACATGGCGGTCTCCTCTCGGCGGGCCCGCCGCATGCGGGCCCGGACGGTCTTGCGGGCCAGGCGGCGGGCGACCTCGTGCAGCCAGCCGCCGACCGAAGGATCCTTGCGCAGGCGGCGGGCCTTCTGGGCGAGGACCAGGAATGTCGCCTGGGCCACGTCCTCGGCCTCGGCGGGGTCGCCGAGGATTCGCGCGCACACCCCGCGAACCATGGCCCCATGGCGGGCGACCAGCTCGGCGAAGGCCTCCTGGCGGCCTTCGGCGG
>PXDE01000321.1 GCA_003566475.1 PVC group bacterium
ACCCGCCCGCCCGCCCGCCCCGGTTTCCCCGCTGGCCCATCGTACCGACCGAGGGTACAAGTGGGGTATGCACACCGGATGGAGACGATGGATTCTGGGGCGGAGACCGGCCATGACCCTCCTCCGCATCGGCATGCTGGCCGGCGTGGTCTGGGTCCTGTTCGGCGTGGTCTGGATGCCCGTGCGGGTCCGCGGCACCAGCATGGAGCCCACCTTCCGCGACGGCTCGGTCCGCCTGGGCCGGCGCCGCGCGTACCGACGCCGTCCCCCGCAGCCCGGCGATGTGGTCATCATCCGCAGCCGGGGCGGGCGCACCTTCTACCTCAAGCGCGTCCTGGCCCTGGCCGGTCAGGAAGTCGGCTTCGAGCACGGGGTGCTCCACGTCGGCGGCGAACCCGTGCCCGAACCCTACCTGCGCGAGCTGGGCGACTGGACCATGCCCGCCCAGCGGGTGCCCGAGAACAGCCTGTTCGTGGCCGGCGACCACCGGGCCGTTCCGCTGGCCGAGCACGTGGCCGGTTTCGTTCCCGCACATCTCATCATGGGAGGCATGACCCGATGAACCGCAGACCGCTCCTCATTGTTCTGGGGTTCCTGATGCTGGCCGGCGGCGGGGCCTGGTGGTGGCTCCGGCCCACCCCGGCCCGCCAGATCCGCCGCCAGCTCGACCGCCTGGTGGCCGCCCTCGAGAAGACCGAGCCCGAGACCCCCATCCAGGCCGGCATCCTGGCCACCCGGATCACCACCTATTTCGCCGAGTCCTTCGAGCTGATCGCCGGGTCGCCCTTCGAACCGATCCGGACCGGGGCCGAACTCAGCTCCCAGATCGCCCGGGTGCGGGCCACGGTCGACCGCCTGCACCTCCGCACCGATGTCAGCCGGATCGACGTCGCCCCGGACGGCAGGTCGGCGGTGATGGACCTCCATGCCCGGGCCGATGTCCGGGCTCACGGCGAATCCGCTGGCGACGAGCGCGAGTTCGAGGTGGAATGGGTGCGCGAGGGCGGATCCTGGAAGATCCGACGGGCCACCGTGGTCTCGGCCATCCAGCGGCCCCTCGGCATCTGATGGCGGTGACGGCCGAGGCATGACCCACTGGCAGCGCAACCTGCTCGTCATCTGGCTGGCCCAGTTCCTGTCCATCGCCGGGTTCGCGTTCGGCATGCCGTTCGCGCCCTATTTCATCCAGGAACTGGGGGTGACCGATCCGGACCAGCTCGCCCTATGGGTGGCCCTGTTCGGGGCCTCGACCCCTCTGGCCCTGGCCCTCGCCGCGCCGCTGTGGGGCGCCATCGGCGACCGGTATGGCCAGCGCATCATGCTGCTGCGGTCCTACCTGGGCGCGTTCGTGGTGCTCTTCCTCATGGCCCTGGCCCCCAACGTGCAGGTACTGATTCTGCTCCGCCTGCTCCAGGGGTTCTTCACCGGGACGGTCACCGCCGCACAGACCCTGGTGGCCACCCAGGCCCCCGACCACCGCAGCGGATTCGCGCTGGGCACCCTCAACTCCTCGCTCTACTGCGGGGTGATGGCCGGGGTGGCCATGGGCGGGTTCACTGCCGAGGCCTGGGGCTACCGGGTGGCCTTCGGCGCGGGCGCCTTCCTGCTTATCGGGGCCTTTCTCCTGGTCTGGTTTGGCACCCGCGAACGTCGGCTGATTCCCGATGAGGACGCGGCCGCCGACGCGGAGATTCCTACGGGCCGCCCGGCACCGATCTGGATCTCCCTGTTCCCCCTCATCCTCCTCATCTTCGCCATCTCCATGGGCCGCCAGTTCGACGGCTCGTTCTTTCCCCTTCTGGTCCAGGACCTCCACGGATCGGTCGAGGGCGCGGCCCGGTGGACGGCCATCATCGTGACCCCGGCCGGTCTGGCCGGCCTCATCTCGGCCCTCGTGGTCGGCCATGTGTCGGACCGCCTCTCCCCCCAGACGGTGGGGAAGCTGGCCGCCGCCGGCGCGGCGGTGTTCGCGTTTCTCCACCTGCTGGCCGGGGCTCCCGCCCATCTCATCCCCATCCGGGCCGGGTTCATGTTCTTCACCTCCGGTCTGGACCCGGCCTACCAGGCCTGGCTGGCCAAGTCCACCCCCCAGCACATCCGGGGCCGGGCCTTCGGTCTGGGGGCCACCGCCAAGGCCCTGGGCTGGACCTGCGGCCCGCTCATCGCCGGCACCCTGGTCACCGGCTGGGGCCTCCGATCCATCTACGTGGTCAACGGGCTGATCCTGCTCGGCGTGGTGGCCGGGGTGGGGATCACGGCCCGGCGCCTGAGGACGATCGGCCGCTCCCCAGTTCCCGTTCATAGTGGGCGAGGTCGGCCGGGGAGAAGCAGCAGAAGACGACCTCTCGAACCGGCCCCGGATCCTTGAGGGCCTCGCGCACGGAGGCCACGGCCACCCGGGCGGCGGATTCGGAGGGGTAGCCATAGACGCCGGTGCTGATGCAGGGGAAGGCGACCGATCCGAGCCCATGGGCCCTGGCCAGCCCAAGCGCGTTCCGGTAGCAGGCGGCGAGCAGGGCGGACTCGCCACGGGCGCCGCCACGCCAGACCGGGCCCACGGTGTGGATGACCAACCGGGCGGGCAGGCGGTGACCCCCGGTGATCCGGGCCTCCCCGGTCGGACATCCGCCCAGCGCCCGGCACTCCTCAAGGAGCCCGGGCCCGGCCGCCCGATGGATCGCCCCGTCCACCCCGCCCCCGCCTAGGAGCGACGGGTTGGCCGCGTTCACGATGGCGTCCACCTTCAGCTTCGTGATGTCGCCCTGGATGGCGAGGAGATGCGGGGAATCAGGCATGCCGACAGCGTAACCCCGAATGGGCGTCCATCAACGGCTCCGGGTCAGCCCTCCGGCCGGGGGGCCACGAACCGGCGGGCAGGGGTGGGAAAGAATCCATGGCCGGTGGTGCGCACATCTTCGATGGTGAAGAAGGCTTTCGGATTGTCCTCTCGGATCAGGCGCAGCACCCGGTCCTGGGCGCTGCGGGGGATCAGGGTGAATATCACCTTCACGGGCCCCCGGGCTCCCTCCGCGTCCACCACGGTCACGCCGTATTTCTCCTCGCGGAGCTGGGCGACGAGGGCCGAGGTGTCGGCCTGGGGGATCACCCGGATAACCACATGCCCGAGAGCGATACGGTGCTCGAGGCGCAGCCCCACGAAGGTCCCCAGCGCGTAGCCGGCCGCATAGGCCACGTAGGTGACTGGGCTGTCGAGGTTGCGCATGATCTGGGCGATGGCGGTGATCCACACCAGCACCTCGAAGAACCCCGCCACCGGTGCCCACCGCGTGTAGCCGCGGGCGATGAACACCATGCGCAAGGTGCCCAGGCTGACATCCACCACCCGGGCCAGCACGATCAGCAGCGGCACCAGCCAGAGGCGGTGGGTGTCCAGAAGGGTGGCCCAGTCCATGGTCATTCCAGCACCGGAACCCCATAGGCCCGAAAACGTCGGTCTCCGGTGACCACGGTCAGGCCATGCCGCAGTGCGGTGGCGATGATGAATCGGTCGGCAGGATCGTGGTGGTGCCCCGGAAGCTCCGTGGCCGCGAACAGCACGTCGATGTCGAGCTCGGCCAGGACCAGACCATGTCTGGCGATGGCTTGGGAGAACCAGTCACGAGGAGGCCGCGGTAGCTCAAGATCACCCTTGTCCACCTTGATCCCGATTTCCCACGCGGAGATGGCCGACACATGGACCGCACGTTCGAGATCGATCCTTCGCCGGGCGGGCTTGGACAGGCGTGGGCTCCCCGAGGCCAGCCAGAGCAGGGCGCAGGTGTCCAGGATCAGGCCATGCTCAGGCATCTTCCCACTCGCCCTCCGTAGGGGTGGTCGGATCGGCATGGAAGCGGATTCCCCGCAGCTCGGGCCAGGTCTTGGTCCTCGGCCCGCTCGGAACGGGGGACAGGCA
>PXDE01000590.1 GCA_003566475.1 PVC group bacterium
CCCGTCCCCGGACGCATGTCCGCCGGTGCGCTCCTCGGCGGCATAGCCGGCCCCGGAAACCGCGTCAATCAGGCCGGCGACCCGGGAATCCGGACCCCCGAGGGTGACGTAGGCGCTCTCCGTGGCCAGATTGACCGACGCCGACTCGACGCCCTCCACCTGGCGCAGCGCCTTCTCCACGTTGCCCACGCAACTGGCGCAGTGCATGCCCTTGATGGCGAGCTGGACGGTAGTGGGGGTGGACATGCCCCGACTGTGCGGCAGACTCGGACGGTATGCAATGGGGTTGAGCGGCAGTCCATGCCCTGACCCGCCCATTCGACCACGCCTATGATTCGTTCTGGTTGCTGGACCAGGAGCAGAGGCGTGCGGTGCGGGCCTTCCTCCTGCTTCTGCTGACGCATGAGGAAACCGGGCCCAGTGATCGGAAGGACATCCTGCGCGCCCTGGAGGAGTTCTGGACGGAAGATGCCGGAGGAGCGTGTAGCGACGGGAACCGCGGCGACCGGAGCTCGTAGCCAGCGCCCTCGGGAGGTGGCGGCCTCGCCCGCTACCCCAGCTTCTCCCCACGCTCATGCCACGCCCTCGGCGGGCGTAGCTACCGACGCCCCTGTCGCGGCGAAGCGTCTGCGAAGCCGGAAGGAGGTGGCCGCTTCGCCTAATGCACCTTCCTCCCGCACCACTTATGCCACGCCCTCGGCGGGCGTGGCTACGAAACGGCCTCCCCCATCCACCGGGCCAGCCGCCCCCCGCCTGGATGCCACGCCCTTGTTGGGGGGGAGCTACCGAAGCCCCCCGACCGTGCTTTAGTTGCCGACGATCGTCGGCAATTATTTCCAGAAACGTGGGTGCTTTATCTTTCCACGATCGTAGGCATCTATGTCCGTGCCATCCGTTTTCCCCTGCAATCGTGGGAGATGCGTCGCGAGTTCTACCTATCCAGGGGACATAACCCTCGACGATCGTCGTCCTCTATTTCACCCGACCATGGGTGTCTTAGGTGCTCACGATCGTAGCCGGTTATGTCCATCTGCGCCTTCGGGCCCGAACCCGGCACGGCGGCCTTCGCCGCCAACCTCGCCCGGCGCCGCGGCCAGGAGAGGAGGGGAGGGCCTGTCCGCGTGCACCCCTCCGGCACGACCTGGCCATGCGGCCCAGGCCGGACTGGCCCTTCCGGGAGTTGGGGTCGCAGGGGGCAGAACGACCGAAGCAGAGGCCCGAAGGGGCGAGGGCGCCGGTTGACCTCTCCGCGGCCCGGGCGTAGCCTTCTCCGATGCACTACGGTTCCGCAGCGCCCGACCTTCCCTACACCTGGGACGACTACCGGTCGTGGAAGGACGACCGCCGATGGGAGATCATCGGCGGGGATCTCTATGCCATGTCGCCGGCCCCGTCGGTGCGCCACCAGGAGATTCAGACGGAACTGGCCTCCATCCTGAGAGGCCATTTCCGCAAGGGGCCCTGCCGGGCCCTGGCCTCCCCCGTGGACGTCAGGCTCTCCGACTTGGACGTGGTGCAGCCGGACCTGATCGTGGTCTGCGACCCCACGAAGGTCCGCCGCACCCATATCGAGGGCGCGCCCGATCTGGTCATCGAGATCCTGTCCCCGTCCACCGAGCAGCGCGACCGGGGACCGAAGCTGGACCTGTATGCCCGAACCGGCGTCCGCGAGGTCTGGCTGGTGACCCCCTTCCCGCCCTGTGTCGAAGTGTTCGTGCTGGATGGCCCCACCTACCGGCGCCATTCCGCCCACGTCCAGACCGACACGCTGGCCAGCCCGACGTTTCCGGAACTGAAGGTGGACCTCGCCCCGGTGTTCGACTTCCCCCTGGAACCGGGCGAGGAGCCGCCCTCCGTCAAGGAGCCCCCGGGGCGGTACGCGGGCAAGGCGTCCTCTCCGTAGCCACCGACGCCAGGAGGTGGCCGCCCCGCCCAACGTCCCATCCTCCCGCACCACGTATGCCACGCCCTTGGCGGGCGTAGCTACGTAGCTATCGACGCCCCGGCTTACGGGCTGGCCACGGCCTCGACGTGGCGGTGAGCCAGACGCCAGGGCACCACGCGCCCGGCCTTGCGGTCCTGCGCTTCGACGCCGCCATAGACCAGCGTGCAGGCGGCGGCATCGACCCCGGTGTTCGCGCAGAACCAGCGCAGACCGGCGAACAGGTCCGGATGAACCGTCTCCGCCGACTTGATCTCCACCGCGTTCAGGCGGGGGCCATGTTCGATCAGGAGATCGACCTCGTGGCCGGCATGGGCCCTCCAGAAGTAGAGGGACGGCCGACGTCCGGCATGGAGCTGCCGCTTGAGGCAGTCGGCGACAACAAAACATTCGAAGATCGCGCCACGCAGCGGGTGGCTGGCCAGATCGGAAGGGCCCCGGAGGCCCAGCAGGGAGCAGAGCAGGCCCGTGTCATGAAAGTACAGCTTGGGCTGCTTGGTGATCCGCTTGTTCCAATTCCGGTGGTAGGGGGGCAGGAGGAAGGCGATGAAACCGGCTTCGAGCACGGACAGCCAGGCCCGGATGGTCTTGTGGTCCACGCCGACCTCGTTCCCGAGGGCGGTGAGGTTGAGCAATTGGCCGACCCGGCCCGCGCAGAGGAGCAGGAAGCGCCGGAACAGGCTCAGGTCGCCGATGTTGCGCATGGATCGGACGTCCCGCTCCACGTAGGTTTCGAGGTAGGCGGGTAGGAAGTCGGACGGGGCCACGGGCCGGTCGAACAACGGCGGGTAGAACCCCTTGAACATCACCTCGTCGAGATCCTCGCTGAGCGATCCCACCGCGTCGATCTCCGAGGCGGAGAACGGCAGCAGGTGGAGCACGGCGGTGCGGCCGGCCAGTGATTGGGCCACCTTCTCCAGCAGGAGGAAGTCCTGGGAACCGGTGAGGATGTACCGCCCCATCCGTCCCGATTCATCCACCATGCCCTGCAAGTACGCGAACAGCTCGGGAACCCGCTGGGCCTCGTCGATGATCACTCCCGTCTCCTGATGGGGACGGAGAAACCGGCGGGGATCCTCGCGGGCGGCCGCCATGGTGTCGAGATTCTCCAGGCTGACATAGGCATGCTGTGGAAAGGCGTGGCGGACAGCCGTGGTCTTTCCCGACTGCCGGGGCCCGGTCACGGATACGACCGGAAACCCGGTGGCCAGCGCGGTCAGTCGTGGGGTGATTTCGCGGGGGATCATGGCCATGGGAACTCCTTCGACGGCAGAATGTAGCCCAAGACGGCGGCGAGATCAATGAAATCAGGGAATTTAATTCCCTGATTTCACGACTATGCTTTCCTG
Organism: PVC group bacterium; assembly: GCA_003566475.1. GTDB lineage: Bacteria > Verrucomicrobiota > Kiritimatiellia > SS1-B-03-39 > PXDE01 > PXDE01. The sequence continues at coordinate 3,292 of PXDE01000590.1, forward strand.
GAGCCGGGCGCGGGGGCCGACCTCTGCCCACGCTCAGGCCACGCCCTTGGCGGGCGTAGCTCCGGGCGCACCCTAGGCCTTCACCAGCACCGAGACCCCGGAGCGCCGGACGGCGCGGAGGGGCTGGGCGGGCATGGGGAACGCCGGATCCTGGGCGATCACCTGCACCCGGTTGCGGATGCGGAAGATGAGGCGGTCGCGGGGATTGTCGCCCCAGACCGCGCGCAGATGGTCGCGTTCGACGTTGGGGATGTTGGCGTCGTACCCTTCGGCCACGATCGGGCTCAGGTCCACGATGCGCCGGCCCGCGACGTCGTAGAAACCGGCCCGGCGCGGATCCTTGACGATCAACAGGTGCTCGGTGCCCGCGCCGGTCCAGTTGATGCTGCTGACCATGTCGGACCGGTAGTCGGGCTGGAACCGGCCGATTCGCCGGCCGTCCCAGGTGTACACCCCGACAATCCCATAGTTGCCCCACCGGTTGGCGCCCGCGACCTGGATGCCGGGCTCGGCGTCGGTGAACCGGGCCGCCGTTCCGCCCTGCACATGGCCCTGGGCGTGGGTGATGATGGTCCGCCCGGTGCGGGCCTCGACCACCCGGTAGC
>PXDE01000481.1 GCA_003566475.1 PVC group bacterium
AGAAACGGCTTCCAGCCGTTTCCTCCAGCGTGCCGTCTCACCCTTCATCCGGCTGGCCCACCGGACCAGCGGCCGCGACTGACCACTGAACCCTGAACACTACCTCCTCGGCGCTGTCGCGCCCGTGGGGCCATCGACACCGGATCAGGGCCGGGGTAGGGTCCGGGCATGGAACACACAGCGGTACGTCAGGAGGCAGCGTGATGGTGCGAAGCGTGTTGGTGATGCTTGTGGCAGGCTGGTCGGCGTTGGCGTCGGCAGACCTCCCCGCCGACAACCCGGTGGCCGCGCGGTACGGGGACGCGGCCCCGGCATGGACAGGGCAGTTGCCGTGGGACCGGGTGGTGGACGTCACCGCCTTCGGCGGCGAGACAGCCGACGCCCGGCTGGAGGCCGCCATGGACGCGCTGGGCGAGGCCGGTGGGGTGGTCTACTTCCCGCCCGGCGAATACCGGTTCGCCGACGACATCGTCCTGCGCGACCGGGTCATCCTGCGCGGCGCGGCGCCGGAGGGCGTCGTGGACGCCCGGGACGAGGCCTACACGCTGAGAACGCGGTTCGAGTTTCCCCGCTATGTGCCGCAGCTGGAGGGCGAGGGGACGCCGGTGGAGACCGCGTTCAAGCATATCCGGCTGGCCCGGCCGGAGCGCGACCGCCAGGTCGGGGTGGTGCACATCGCGATCCACCGCGGCCACATCCACTTCGCCCATGGCCCGGAGTACGCCGCCGGGCGCGACCGGCTGGTGTTCGGCTGCATCCTGCGCAACACCGCCTACATCGACCGCGGCGTCCCCGACGAGCGGTTCGGCCAGCACCCCTGGCAGCGGTGGACGGCCCGCCACCGCGCGGCCATCCATGTGAACGCCCGGGAGAATCTGCTGGTGGCCGGCAACCGCATCCCCCGGTCCGGCGACGACAGCTTCGCCATGCCCGGCTATGTGGCGATCCGCCCCATCGGCGTCGGCTCCATGGGCTTCCGCATCGACCGCCACCGGGGGGAGCCCACCGAGCTCGAGGACGTCGTCTTCGACTACGACAACCGGCCCGGCATCTACGCCAACAGCTACCCCATCGGCCCGCCGCAGTACGGGGAGGAGCCGCTGGGCACCCCGGAGAGCCATCCCCAGGGATTCCGCACGGGCACGGAGATCCGCGACAACTTCATCTATGCCACGGGCCGGACGGCGATCTCCTTCACCGGGGACGGGGTGGTCTGCGCGGGCAATGTCATCCGCATGGCGCCCGATGTGTACCGCCCCACCACCACGGGCCTGGTGACCTCCGACGGCGGGGCCACCAACGACAACCGGGCCGTGCGCATGCACGGCTACCGCTGGGTGGTTGAGGACAACGACTACACCGTGTTCCGGAACCGGGCCTTCGACCGGCGGCATTGGATCAACGACGGCGAGGGCCTGATGCACGAGCGGCACACCAACAGCATGATCGTGGACAGCGTGCTGCGCAACAACCGGGGCAACGCCTACATCTGCATCTGGCGGGCCCCGGTGGACGGCCTGCGGATCGAGGGCAACCACATCGACACCGACAGCAGCTGGGGCGGCATCTGCGTGCTCGCCGAGCGCAGCCGCGTGGGCATCCCCGTCCACCGGGTGGAGATCGTCGGCAACACCACCCGCGGCCGGGGGATCAGCGTTCTCGGCGGACCGGCCACGGAGAGCGTCATCCGCGGCAACCGGCATCTCGGCGGCGGAGGCCGCATCCGCAACTCGGCCGGGGCCGCCGTGGAGGCCAACGAGGGGTTCGACGAGATCGAGGCGCCCGCCCCGGCCGACGACGCGAGCCCGTGACCCTAGATTCGGCAGTTGACGGGCATGGATTCGCGCAACCTTCACCAGAACGGCAGCTTGCGTATGCGAACGGCCGCACCCAATGGGTGATGCCCCAAAGAGCGGCCGTGGCATGCGAAACCTGGCTGCTGCGACCCCTCCGGGGTCGGCCCCATTCTGGGGCACGAGATCCGGGGGTGTCGCTCCGCTTTACCCCCGGCTAATGGCTGGCACCCCTTCGGGGTGACAGGAACTCATGCGACCCCGGAGGGGTCGAAGCGATTAGCCGGGGGTCGAGCAACGCGACACCCCCGGACCCCGTTCTCCTCACCGTCCGACCCCGGAGGGGTCGCAGAAGGCCTGATCGGTGTCAACTGCCGGACCTAGGGTGAGTCGTCCGCCCCCACCACTGCCGACATCGACGGGACAAGCCTACGGCGGCGAGGCGGGGCGCAACTCGAGGATGGTCTCGAGCGTGCTCTCGAAGGCTTCGCGGGGCTCGGCGTCCGACTCCAGCGCCCGGCGGACCAGCGCCTCGGCCTCGTCCAGGGAACGCCCCTCCTGGGCCAGCAGCCAGGCCAGGTTGTTCAGGGCCACCGGGTTGTCGGGATCCGCATCCAACGAGGCGCGGTACATGCGTTCGGCTTCCGGGACGTCGCCCATTCCGAAATGGACGTTGCCCTGGTAGGCCAGGGCCAGGCTTCGCGTGGATCCGGTCGCCGCGCGCTCGTATTCCCGCAGGGCCAGCTCCGGCTTGCCGTCGCGCTCATAGCTGACCCCGAGATTCAGGCGCTCGGCCGGGGAGAGCGGATCGGTCGGACGCAGCATGCGCCAGGTGGCGCAGCCGGTCAGGCCGACCAGAACCATCAGGGCGACGGCGAGGCGTCCGGCCTGATGACAAGAAATTGGTTTCCGGCGCGTTCCCATTGGCGTGTGAAAAGCTCCATCCGAACATAGTCGTCGGCCCGGCGGGTTCCAAGCTGGAAGACGCCCGCTTCGGTCACCCCGGTGATGGCGGTGAAGTGGGGCCGGCGCATTCCGGCCAGGCCGAGATCCAGAAGCACGATCGGCGGCTGCCGTTCCCGCACCGCCCGGTCCAGATCCTCCAGGGTGCCTTTGCGCACCTCCGCCTCGAAGCCCTGGTCCCGGGCGTACCAGGCCATGTCGTGGAGCAGCACCCCCTGCGCCGTGGGACTGTAGATGGCGTCGGCGATGGTCTTCTCGGGCACGGGCCGGCCATGGAAGGCGAGCACGGAGGCCAGGGTCGACGGCCCGCACTGGAAGCGTTCGGAGGATTGCGGGGCCAGAGGCAGGGCCTGGGCCCGCAGGTCCGGATCGGGACCGGAGGAGACGCAGCCGCCCTGCCCCATGAGCATGGCGAGCAGAACGGCTGCGAAACCCAGGCGACCCATCGTTCTCAGGCCACCATGAGGTCCGGGTTCTGGACCGTGTCCGTGGAGGTGATCCGGAGGATCAGGAGCACCAGCAGGATGACGACCAGGACCGTGACCACCAGGCCCACGGAACCGCCCGCCATCAGGTTCTCGGACTCCACCGCGAGCTGGTGCAGCTCCGCGTCGCTGGCCAGCTCCAGCCGGAGCTCGATCTCACCCGGCGTGAACCCCAGCTCGGCCAGACGGTGCTGGACCACCTTCATCTCCAGCATCTGCTGGATGGTGGCCAGGTCCGCCGCGCGGGCGGCGTCGGTCGCCAGCGGCTCCGACTGGATCAGCCGGGCGAAGGACGACGGGGCCATCCCATGCAGGCCCATCACGATGGCCAGCACCGTCGCGGTGCGCCTCATCCATGTCGGCAGCGCTCTGCCATTCCATCTTGTTCTCATGCCTTCGCTCCTCCTAGGGCCATACGGCCCCGGGTTGGGTTGACGTCGCGCAGGCCATCCCCCGTTCATCCGGCCTCAGGCCCGGCAGGATCTGGCTCCACGTCCACGGTCAACATACCCGACCCGCCCCTCCGGCCCCCATGGGGTGTTACCCCCGGGCACCCAGGCGGCCCCGCCGGCCTCCATCCCGTCCCGCCGCCGTCGCCATGGGGAGCGGCCCCGGCAGGACCGCGCCGCCCCCGTGCGGCCGGCGGCGTTCAGGC
>PXDE01000478.1 GCA_003566475.1 PVC group bacterium
GACCAGCGACTTGCTCGCGGAACCGCGGGAATGTGTCTCAGAGCAGGCGGGGACCGGCGGCGGATGCGGCGCGGCGGGCGGTGGGGGCGTTCCCCATCGCCAGGCGCTGAAGCGGGTTCTGGCGGCCCTGCCGGGATGAAGATCCGGTGGTCGCCTCTGGCCCTCGGGCGGGTGGGCGATATCGGTGAGTGTATCGCCGCCGACACGACCTGGCCGGGTTCTGGTCCCGCCGCATCACCGGGGAACATCGCCTGGACTATGCGGTGGAGGGGGGGCGAGCTAGGAGGCCACGGAACCTGGCGGCGAGGGGCCCTCCTGCCGGTCCCTCCTTCGCGCCCGGAAGTAGCCGATATAGAATGCAGCGAGCATCATCGGCGATAGAATGACGAACCAAGAGGCGGCTGTATGTCGATACGCCGCGGGAAGAGCGAGAAAAAGGATCAGGAACGCCACCAGGATGGCCCCGGCGGCCATGTTAGACCTGTAGATGAATGCCCGCATGTGCCGGCCGCGGAAGAACGACCTGGCAACCCACCGGACGACAAGATGCGTGATGAAGAGAAGAAGGCCCGGCACGATGGCGAACCGGTATATCAAGCTGAAAATCATCCTAGCCCCCCCGGCACGCGTCGGCCATCAGGTTCATGGGCGCACGCTACCCGCACGGAAGGAGCATGTACATCTCTCACGGAGGCAGGGCGAGGAAGAAGGTGCTGGCGACCTTCAGGTTGTGCAACCGACGGGGCGCCAGGCGCAGCCGCGAGAGGCTCACCCGAATCCCCACGCAAGCCGAGCCCGGCCCCGTTCTTTCGCACGAATTCCCGGCTGGAAATGGATACATCAGCCTGCACATGCACGGGTGCGGTCATCGATGGAAGCTTCTCGGCCATGCGGCACCAGCCGACGTGGGACGGACGTCCTCGTCCGTCCTGCGAAGGAGCCGGGCCCGGATGGCCCTTGGTCCGCGTTTCACGCCGCACCAAGGGCGTTTCAGGCTCTGGACAGCGTGGTGACGGACGAGGACGTCCGTCACACGGGGACCTGCCGCGTCCGCCTGGGCGGGATCGGCGGCCGGCTTGCGTGCGGTTTTTCGGGAGGGAGCGAAGGGGACGTGGTCGGTAGTCGGGGGGCAGTGAAGGCCGCTGAATCCCTTGGTTCAGCCGGATAAGGGGTGAGGTGGCTGGGACGATGCGGGAAGCGGGCTGCGCCGCGGATCGGCGATGCGACTTGTCGCGATTGACACTTCCCCCGGCCCTGCTAGGATGCGAGGTTTGACTCACCCATACTACCGGCGGACGGAGGATCCCCTCCACCGCCCAGCCCAGGAGACGGAAGCGATGGCGACCAGTGCGAAGAAGTACGTGTATTTCTATGGCTTCGGCAAGGCCAACACCGAAGGCGACCAGACCATGAAGGCCATCCTGGGGGGCAAGGGGGCCAACCTGGCCGAGATGTCCAACGCGGGCCTGCCCGTGCCGCCGGGATTCATCGTCTCCACCGAGGCCTGCGCGTACTACTCCAAGCACGGCCACAAGCTGCCCCCGGGCATGGTCGACCAGGTGAGGGCCAACCTCGGCAAGCTGGAGAAGAAGTTCGGCAAGAAGCTGGGCGACCCCGAGAACCCGCTGCTGGTCTCGGTGCGGTCGGGGGCGGCGGTCTCCATGCCCGGCATGATGGACACCGTGCTCAACCTGGGCATGAACGACCGGTCGGTGGAGGGCTTCATCCGCAGCACGGGCAGCGAGCGGGCGGGCTGGGACTGCTACCGCCGGTTCATCGACATGTTCGGCGACGTGGTGATGGGCCCGACCTCCGGTCTCGAGCACGAGCACTTCGAGCACGAGCTGGTCCGGATCAAGCGCAAGTACAAGGCCAAGGAGGACACCGACCTCACCGCGACCCAGCTCCAGGAGGTGGTGGAGGCCTACAAGAAGGTCTACCAGAGCAAGGTCCGCAAGCCGTTCCCCCAGGATCCCTTCCAGCAGCTCATGCTGTCCATCGAGGCGGTGTTCAACTCGTGGGATTCGGAGCGGGCGGCGAAGTACCGCCAGATCAACAAGATCACCGGCCTGCTGGGCACGGCGGTGAACATCTGCACCATGGTGTTCGGCAACATGGGCGATGACTGCGGCACCGGGGTGGCCTTCACCCGGGACGGGGCCACCGGCGAGGACAAGCCCATGGGCGAGTACCTGATCAACGCCCAGGGCGAGGACGTGGTGGCGGGCATCCGGACGCCCAAGCCGCTGGAGGAGATGCCCAACGAGAAGGATCCCATGTGGACGAAGGCCCACTCCGAGCTGACCAAGATCATGCAGCAGCTCGAGAAGCACTACAAGTATCCCCAGGACGTGGAGTTCACCATCGAGCGGGGCGTCCTCTGGATGCTGCAGACCCGCAACGCCAAGCGGACCGGCCTGGCCGGCGTACGCTGGGCGGTGGAGATGGCCACGGGCAAGGACGTGGTGACCGGGGCCAGCCAGCCCAAGGTGCTCACGCCCAAGGAGGCGCTGATGATCGTCTCCGGCGACGATCTCCAGCAGCTTCTGTTCCCGGTGTTCGACCCCGCCCACGAGAAGAAGGCGGAGGAGGTCAGCCGGGGGCTGCCCGCCGGACCCGGCGCGGCGGTGGGCCGGATCGTGCTCGACGCGGCCGCCGCCGAGGCGGCGGTGAAGGCCGACCCCTCGGCCAAGGTGATCCTGGTCCGGCACGAGACCAGCCCCGAGGACGTGGGCGGGATGTGGGCGGCCCAGGGCATCCTCACCAGCACCGGCGGCATGACCTCCCACGCGGCGGTGGTGGCCCGGGGCTGGGGCAAGTGCTGCGTGTGCGGGGCGGGCGGCCTGGAGATCGACTACGCCAAGAAGACGGTCCGCAGCGGCGGCCGCACCCTGAAGGCCGGCGACTGGATCAGCATCAACGGCAGCACCGGCAAGGTGTACGCGGGACAGATCCCCACCATGCCCAGCCCGGTGATCGCCGGGGTCGAGGGCAGGGGCAAGGGGGCCACCCAGGACGCGGTCTTCCGCATGTACGACCAGATCTCGAAGTGGGCCGACCAGCACCGGAAGATCAAGGTCCGGACCAACGCCGACACCCCGGCCGACGCGGTGCGGGCGCGGGCCTTCGGGGCGGAGGGCATCGGGCTCTGCCGCACCGAGCACATGTTCTTCGAGGGCGAGCGCATCTGGGCCATCCGCGAGTTCATCCTCGCCGACACCCGGGAGGGCCGGGAGAAGGCCGTGGCCAAGCTCCTTCCCTTCCAGCGCAAGGACTTCGAGGGCATCTTCAAGGCCATGCACGGCCTGCCCGTGACCATCCGGCTCCTCGACCCGCCCCTGCACGAGTTCGTGCCCCACAACCCGAAGGAGCAGAAGGAGATGGCCAAACGCCTGGGCGTGTCCCCGGCCAAGGTCGCCTCCCGGGTCCAGAAACTCCACGAGTTCAACCCCATGCTCGGCCACCGGGGCTGCCGCCTCTCGATCACCTATCCCGAGCTCTGCGTCATGCAGACCCGGGCCATCATCGAGGCGGCCTGCAACGTCACCAAGCGCAAGGTCAAGGCTCTGCCCGAGATCATGGTGCCCCTCATCGGGACCAAGGCCGAGCTGGACTTCCTGGACGCCATCATCCGTCGCACCGCCGAGGAGATCCTGGCCAAGCGGAAGGTCAAGCTCGCCTACACCGTGGGCACCATGATCGAGATCCCGCGGGCGGCCCTCACCGCCGACGAGATCGCCGAGACCGCCGAGTTCTTCAGCTTCGGCACCAACGACCTCACCCAGATGACCTTCGGCTACAGCCGGGACGACATCGGGACCTTCCTGCCCGACTACCTCGAGCAGAAGATCCTCCCCGAGGATCCGTTCCAGAGCCTGGACGCCACCGGAGTGGGCCAGCTCGTCAAGATGGGCGTGGAGCGCGGGCGCTCGTCCCGTCCCGGCCTCAAGTGCGGCATCTGCGGCGAGCACGGAGGCGACCCGGCCAGCGTCAAGTTCTGCGCCCGGGCCGGGCTCGACTACGTGAGCTGCTCGCCGTTCCGGGTGCCGGTGGCCCGACTGGCCGCCGCCCAGGCCGCGATCAAGGGCTGATCCGCCTCCGCGGACATCCCCCCGACCCTCGCGGGCGGGCGCTTCCGGGCGCCCGCCCGTTTTGGCTTCGCCCCCTCCGCACCGGGCATCGGCCTCGGTTCCGGCCCGAATCCTGCTGCACGGACCCGAAGGCCGGCGGCGTCCCGAAACGCTTGACCCGATCCGCACAAAAGGTGAACATGGCGGCGGTGCGGGGCGTCTATGGTCGGGAATGGGGAGGGGCGTGGCCTCTCCCGGACCGTCCGGACGTCACGGGGAAGAGAAGTTCTCTGTAAGCCGTCGCGGGTGGGAACGACGAAGTTCGGAATGCCTAGCAGGGTGACGCGCCATGGTTGAAGACAGCCAAGCCATGAGGATCTACCTCCAGGAGATCGGCCAGACCGATCTTCTTACCCCTCAGGAGGAGGGGGAGCTGGCCGCCCGCATCCACCGGGGTGACGAGGAGGCCCGTCAGCTCATGATCCGGGCCAACCTTCGCCTCGTGGTCAAGATCGCCCACGACTACACCCGCTACGGACTTCCCCTGCTCGACCTCATCTCCGAAGGCAACATCGGGCTGATGAAGGCGGTGGACCGCTTCGACCCGGCCAAGGGCGGCAAGCTGAGCACCTACGGGGCGTGGTGGATCAAGCAGGCCATCAAGCGGGCCCTGGCCAACCAGAGCAAGACCATCCGGCTGCCCGCCCATCTGGTGGACAAGATCTCCAAGATGCGCCGGGCCGAGCACGACCTGATGGAGAAGCTGGGGCGCGAGCCCACCGACGAGGAGCTGGGGCTCGCCCTCGAGGTGCCCCCCGCCTCGGTGCGCCACTGGAAGACGGTGGCCCTGCGGCCCACCTCCCTGGACGCGCCCGTGCACGACGACGACAGCAGCGCCTTCGGGGAGATCATCGGCGACGAGAAGGCGACCACGCCCTTCGAGCAGATGAACGACGCCCAGCTCCTGCACGACATGGCCCGGTACGTCAAACGGCTCGACTACCGGGAGCGCGAGATCCTCAAGCATCGGTTCGGCCTTCAGGGGGCCTCCGTCGAGACCCTCGAGGACGTGGGCAAGCGGTTCGGCATCACCCGCGAGCGGGTCCGCCAGATCCAGAACGCGGCGGTGATCAAGCTCCGGGACATGATGTTCGAGGAGGACCGGCGCCTGGAGGGGGAGATGGCCGGGAGCGCGACCGCGTGACCCTGCCCGAGGTCCGGGCGGCCATCCGAGACGTGCCCGACTTCCCCAAGCCGGGGATCGTGTTCAAGGACATCACGCCCGTGCTGGCCGACCCCGGCCTGTTCGACCAGGCCGTGGATTGCTTCTGTCGGCGGTTCGGGGCCGATGGCCTCGACCTGGTGGCCGGGATCGAGGCCCGGGGCTTCCTGTTCGCGGCCCCGCTCGCCCTCCGGCTGGGCATCGGTCTGGTTCCCCTGCGCAAGGCGGGCAAGCTCCCGCATCGCGTGGTCACGGAGTGCTACGCTCTGGAGTACGGAGAGGCCACGCTCGACATGCACGCCGACGCCATCCGCCCCGGCCAGCGGGTGCTCGTTCTCGACGATCTCCTGGCCACCGGGGGCACCGCCGCCGCCGCCTGCCGGCTGGTCGAGCGGCAGGGCGGGGTCATCGCGGGGGCGGCGTTCCTGGTCGAACTCGGCTTCCTCGACGGCCGACGCCTGCTCGGGAACCGCCCGGTGTTCGCCCCCATCCGCTTCGACCGCTAGCCGCGCTCCTCACCGTTCCCCACGATCTCCTTCATCATGGTCGAGTACCCCTTGCCGCCGCCCAGCTCCTTCTCCAGCTCGCGGACCACGGTCTGAGGGCCCTTGTTCACCCGGTCGGGCTCCACCGTGATCAGGGTGTGGCCGATGCCGATGCGGTCGCCGGGCTGGATCTCCTGGTCCTCCTCGATCTTCTTGCCATTGACCACGGTGCCGTTGCGCGACTTGAGGTCGCGGACCAGCCATCGGTCGCCCTCGAAGTGGAACGCGCAGTGGTTCCGCGACACATGGTGGTCGGCCACCACCACGTCCGACCCCTCGCGCTCCCGGCCGATGGTGAGGGGCTCCTCCAGGTTCAGGGGCACGGTCACTTCCGGCTGATCTTTGCTTGCGATACGCAGTCTCATGGCTTCCTCGCTTGCGCGGCTTAAGGCACGCTCCTTGTGCACCGGCATGGTGCGCAGGAACCCGCCCGGACGGCAAGGCGAAAATCAGCCGTCGGCCGGAGCGGCCCCCGCGAGCCGGATCTGGGGGTAGAACGCCTCGATGAACTCCCGGATCTCGTCGAGGTGCGCGCGGGATCCCGGCTCCCGCACCCCGCCCACCGAGATGTAGGCCCACTGGTGGGCCACCCCGAGAAAGATCCGGTCCAGGTACATGTAGGCCTTGCGGTGGAAATGGCTGGCCGTCTCCCGGTTCCGCCCCACGAACCAGTAGGCGTAGTAGGAATGGTGGTCCACGAGCTGGCCGCGGGGGCCGGGCACCCGGCGGCTGATGTCGAGCACGCGGACCTCGAGCGGCGTCCCGTCCGGCCGGTCCACCGAGATGGTCTCGATCCATTCGATCCGCCCGCCGCCCCCGGTCTGGCAGTCCTCCGCCCGGTGAATGCCCGATCCGTCGCGTCCGCTGAGCACGATGCTGGCATGCACGATCCGACCGTCGGGCTCCTGGTACCGCTTCTTCACCACGGTGGTGTCGGCAGGCAGGATATCGCGCTCCACCCAGGTCATGGTGCCGATCGGCCCGTGGCAGTCGGGGCAGGCGCTGGCCCCCCGCAGCTCCTGGAGATCCCAGGCCCGGCCATGCTCGCGGTTCTGGCAGTAGCGGATGTCCGTGCCCGCCCACTCGCCCACCTGGTCGGGCAGGGCCGGCTCGACCCCCGCCTCAGGGGGGGCGTCCACATCCACCGTGAAGGCCAGGGCCAGCGAGGCCACCGCGAACAGGGCGATCAGGACAAGATAGGGGCGGAACGCACGCGCATCCATTTCACGTACCAGCGCTTGTAGTTGAAGTTCAGCAGGTTGCCGATGGTCACCATGGCCGCCACCACCACCGCGAACACCACGTATCCGCTGTAGTCGTGGGCGAGATCGAAGTTGAGCTCCTGTCCGTAGATCTCCGCGAACAGCGACAGGGCCAGGATCCGCGTCGCGTTGCCGAGAATGGCCAGGGGCACGCAGCACAGGAAGAGCGCCCACTGCTTCCACAGCCGCCGCTGGGTGAGGTAGCCGTAGACCGCGGTCAGCGCGGTGATGGCCAGAATCGACCGCAGCCCGCTGCACGGGGCGGCCACCTCGAAGTCGAACCCTCCGCACAGGGAGAAGATCTGGGTGCCGTTCCGCTCGGCGGGCAGGCCGATGGCGTTGAGGGCCCAGGCCGACCATGTGCTCATGATGAGCTGAAGGCGCACCGACACCGCGTCCAGGAAGTTGAGCGGCACCGCGAACACCAGGTACACGCAGGGGAACATCAGCCAGCGGGCCACCCCCCAGCCATACAGGTAGAAGGGGATCCCCCAGATCAGGCCGATCAGCGCGACCAGGCTCAGCCGGGGCTCCTCGGCCCGCGCCCCCGCCCAGTGCAGCGCCAGAGCCCCCACCACCACGGCCAGCCCCAGCAGGCTCACCCGCGTGGTCGCCTCCCGCAGCTTGTCCCGGCGATACCAGACCAGCCCGGCGCTCACCAGCGGGATCAGGAACCCGTGCGAATAGTCGGCCGCCCCCCCGAACGACACGCTGGTGTCGGACCAGCGGAACACCATGTAGCGGAGCGTCGACCGCCCGTGCAGGCCCACGTCGGTGGTGTTCCCCAGGTAGTGGAACATGGTGAACACCAGGCCCACCACCACCGACAGCAGGCCGATCCGGAGAAGATCCGCCGTCGACAGCGCGGCCAGGTGCCACCGCTCGTTCCAGATCAGCGGGCGGCTGCGCGGGAATTCGCCAAGGGTCATCGTGTCCGACATTCCGGCAGTTTCGTACAGAATCCTCCGGGGGTCAAGGCGGCATCCACGGCGCCTTTCCGCCGGGCGGGGCGAGGGCGGGGCGGCGATGGGGCCAGAGGAAACGGCCGGGAGTCCGCATCGGCGATCCCACGACGCGGATTGACCCGCCCCCCGTTTTGTGGCATCTTCCCCCGCTTGTTCCGGTATCAACTCGCGCACGACGGTGCGGCCGCCGGAGCCGCCGCGTCCGGTCCGAAGGCCGGATCCTGTTCCTGTCGTATTGCGCCCCAGCCAACCCGGGGATCCCCATGACTCCCATTTCCGCGATCAAAGGACTCTTCACGACCCTCACCGGCGGCGGTGCGGTCTCCTCCGACGCCCCCACCGGTCAGATCTGCGTGGTGGACGGCGCCAGCCTCATCGGCGGGCGCGACGCCTCCCGGGCCTCGCCCCGCGCCCAGATCGAGGTGCTCAAGAGCCTCTCCCGCTTCTGCGAGCGCGAGGACGTGCCGGTGCATGTGTTCTTTCAGTCGGCCCCGCTGAACGTGGTCGGCGACCAGGAGGATTTCCGGGGCATCACCGCCTATTTTCTGGATCCCGACAAGCCGGTCGCCGACGGCGTCCAGAGCATTCTGAGCAAGGCCGGGAAGAAGTCCGTCGTGGTCCTGGTGACCCGGGCGCCCGATCTCGAGGAGACCTTCGGCAAGGCCGGCTACACCCTCCTGCGACCCTCCACCTTCCGGAAGGGCCTGGACGGGCTCGCCCAGAGCGACCGCCCGGAGCGGGGCGAACGGGGCGAACGGGGCGGACGCGGCCGCCGCGACCGGGGCCGGGGTCGAGGCCGGTCCGGCGAGGCCCGCAAGGACGGGGAGAGCCGCTCGGAGCGCGCGCCGAGCGAGGACGGCGGACCGGACGGAGGTCCGTCCCGGTCGCGCCGCCGGCGGCGGCGGGGCCGGAGGTCGGGCCAGGATGGCGGCGGGGCCGAGGGCGGCGCCTCGAAATCCGGTGCCTCCTCGTCCGGCGACGATGTCTCGCACCTGATCGACGTGGTCGATTAGGCCGGTTCGACCCGGGCCAGATAGGGCAGCTCGCGGAAGCGGTGGTCCCAGTCCAGGCCGTAGCCGACCACGAACACGTCCTCGATCTCGAAGCCCGCGAAGTCGGCCCGGACGGGCACCACCCGACGGGCCGGCTTGTCGAGCAGCACGCAGGTGCGCACCGAAGCCGCCCCCCGGGCCCGCAGGTGCTCGCAGGCCACCTGAAGGGTGCGGCCAGTGTCCAGGATGTCGTCCACCACCACCACCGCCCGCCCGGCCACCTCGGAGGCGGTGTCCTTGACCAGCCGCACCGTGCCGCTCGATTCGGTGCCCGACCCGTAGCTCTGGAGAATCATGAAATCGATGCGCGGATGGATCCGGTGGCGGTCCAGCTCGCGCACGAGGTCGGCCAGGAACATGAAGCTGCCGTGCAGGATGCCGATGAACACCAGCTCGTCCTGACCGCAGTCCCCGGCCAGCCGGTCCACCATCTCGGCCACCCGGGCCCGGATGCGGGCGGCGTCGATGAGAGGAATGAGGCGGGGGGATGGTTCAGTCATTCGGATTGCGCTCCAGCGGTGCGGCCACGCACTATGCTGCCAGAACCCCAATCCGGCAATGCCCTTCCCGGCGGATCTTGCCCCATCCTCCTCGCCCAACCACGGATCACCCCTGACCCCTGACCCCTCCTCATGCCCGACCTCACCAGCCCCCAGAACCCCAGGATCAAGCGGCTGCTCAAGCTGAGCAAGCGGAGCGTCCGCGACGCGGAGGGGGTGATGGTGATCGAGGGGTACCGCGAGGTGCGGCGGGCCCTGGACCATGGGGTGGTGCCGCTCGAGCTGTACTACGCGCCCGACTGGTTCCGGGGCGGCAACGAGCTGGCCGTGGTGGAGCAGTGCCGGGCCGCCGGGGCCCGGCTGGCCTCGTGCAGCCGCGAGGTGTTCGCCAGGGTCAGCTACCGGGACCGGCCCGAGGGGCTGCTCCTGATCGCGCCGAGGCTCGAACACCGGCTCGACGCGCTGTCGGTTCCGGACCCGGCGCTGATTCTGGTCGCCGAAGCCATCGAGAAGCCGGGCAATCTGGGCTCGATCCTGCGCTCCGCCGACGCCACCGGCGTGCATGCGGTGCTGGTCTGCGAGGGGGTCACCGACATCCACAACCCCAACGTTATCCGGTCGAGCCTGGGGACCATGTTCACCCTGCCCGTGGTCGAGGCCGGGTTCGAGGCGATCCGGGCCTGGCTGGACGCGCTGGGCATTCAGGTCGTCGCGACCTCCCCGGACGCGACCCTCGACTACACCGCGGTGGATCTGACGCGGCCCTCGGCCATCGTGGTCGGGGCCGAGCAGTACGGGCTCCGGCCCGGATGGCTGGACGGGTCGGTGACCGCCGTGCGCCTGCCCATGCTGGGGAAGATCGACTCCCTGAACGTGGCCTGCGCCACCACCGTCCTGCTCTACGAGGCGGTCCGCCAGCGGCTCAGGCGTCCGCGTTGAAGAAGCACTCGCGGTGGATGCGGGCGAGGGGCACGCCCCGCGCCTCCAGCCAGTCCGTGGTCTCGTCGATCATGGCGTCGAGGCCGCACAGGAAGTAGTGGACGGTGTCGGCCCGCGGCAGCCGGTCCAGGAACTGCGTGATTCTCCCCGCCTGGACGCCGGGTTCCGGCGCCTCGCGCGACACGGTCAGCCAGAGCGGTTCCACGCCGGTCAGCTCCGCCCGGGCGGAGAGGTCGGCCATCCGGCGCACCCCCCAGCCCAGGGCGGCCGGCGTCGGCGTGCCCGGCGAGCGCAGGGCGGCCAGGAAGGGGGCGATGCCGGTGCCGGTGGCCAGATAGACCGCGCGTTCGCCCGGCCCCAGCCGGGCCGGGCGGAACCAGCCGAAGGGCGGGCTCATGGCCACCTCGTCCCCGGGCTGACGCCCTCCCAGCCAGTCGCTCACCTGCCCTCCCGGAATCCGGCGGACCAGGAACCGGATCACCGGCTCGTCGGTGCCCGAGCACAGACTGTAGGGACGGGACGTCCGCCGGTCGGGCCCGAACAGGGCCAGGCAGTCGCCCGGCACAAAGACTAGTCCCTCCCGGGGGAAGGCGATCTCGAAGATCCCGTCCCCGGCCGGCCGGATCCGCTCGACCCGGCGGACGACTAGGTCTGCGCTCAGTGGAATCCCTCCGGCTCGCCGGGGAGCCCCTCGCAGCGGCCGAGGAATCGGATCTCGCGTTCGAGCTCGATACCGAAGCACGCCTGGACGGCGGCGGCCATGCGGCGGGAGAGGGCGAGCACGTCGGCGGCGGTGGCCCCGGCATCGGCCACGATGATGTTGGCGTGGCGCTCGAACACCCGGGCCCGGCCCTCGCGCATGCCGCGGGCGCCCGCCTGATCGAGAAACCACCCGGCGGCCTGGCGCGGCCCGGCGGCCGACGTGGGCTCGAGGTTCTTGAAGAAGCTTCCGATGGTCGGCTCGGCGGCCAGGTCCGGATGCTTGCTCCGGCGCAGGGCCAGGATCTCCTCGCGCCGGGCGAGCAGCGCGCCCCGATCCCCCGGTGGCAGCGCGAACTCCGCCCGGAGCACGATATCCCCGGACCGCTTGAGACCGGAATCGCGGTAGCGGAAACCCAGTTCCTCGGGGGCGGTCCACCGCGCCCGGCCCTGCCGGTCGAGAAGCTCCACCCGGAACAGGGGGGTGGCGATCTGTTCGCCGAAGGCGCCCGCGTTGCCGGCGATGGCCCCGCCCACCGTCCCCGGGATCCCGGTGCAGCAGATGAGGCCCTCCCGTCCGGTTTCGGCGGTCCAGGCCGCGAGCGCGTCGAGGCCGGCCCCCGCCTCCACCCGAATCCGCCCGTCCTCCAGGATCTCCAGCGGGAGGTCGTCCTGCACGTACCGGAGGATGGTGCCGGGGAACCCGGCGTCGGCGACCAGCAGGTTGCTGGCCCACCCGATGAGCTCCCACGGAACGTCGGGCGACGCCGCACAGGCCCGCACGGCCTCGGTCACTTCGCGGGGGGAGGCGCAATGCACCAGTTCCCGGCAACCGCCGCCGATGCGGAAGGTGGTCCAGGGAGCGAGCGCGGCTTCCGGCACGCGCTGACGCGGAGGAGGTGGCATCGGAGGGGGCATGAGCGGGGGCGGTACGTCAGATCGCGTGGCGCGAGTGGGTGAAACGGGAAAGGGGGGTGAGAACCGCAAATGTACGTCTCTGCGCGGCACGCCGGCAATCCCGCAGCCACAAGGCCGGAGGCGGAGTCCGGGCTATTCGGCGGTCGGCGCCGGGGCGGCGGCGGGGGAATCGTCGGTGCGGGGGGCGGCGGAGCGCTGGTTGCGGAGCTGGGTCTCGAGGGCGCGGATGCGGGTCTGCAATTCGGTCTCGCGGGTGCGCAGGCGTTCCACCTGGCCGCGCAGGTCGGACTCGCGGCCTTCCAG
Organism: PVC group bacterium; assembly: GCA_003566475.1. Lineage (GTDB taxonomy): Bacteria > Verrucomicrobiota > Kiritimatiellia > SS1-B-03-39 > PXDE01 > PXDE01. The sequence goes on from PXDE01000478.1 coordinate 12,476, forward strand.
GGTCTGCACCTGCTGGCGGGCGGCGGCCTCGGACTCCTCCAGGCGCTGGGCCCGGCGCTCGGCGGCCTGGGTGGCGGCCTGGCTGCGGGCGAGTTCCCGTCGAACGGCGGCCGTGTCGGCCCGGGCCGCCTGAAGCTGCTCGGTGAGATCCTTCTGGGCGGCCTCGGCGGCGGCCACCTGGTCCTGCAGGGACCGCTGGACGTTGAGCTGCTCCTGGAGGGCGGCGATCCGGCCGCGCAGGGTCTCGATCTGCGTGGCCATGTCGTGGCGCTCCCGTGTGGTCTCGAGGGCCCGCGCGACCATGGACTCGATCTCGGCTTGGCGGAGGGCGTTGAGCCGCTCCGCCTCCCGCGCGGCCTCCTCGGCGGTGCGGAGGTCCTCGGCGAGGCCGTCGATCCGCGCTTCCTGCTCCCGGGCCGCCTGGGCGGCCTCGGTCAGCCGGGCCTCCATCTCGCCGATCCGCCGCCGGAACCGCTCGGCCTGCAGCTCGGCCGGGCTCGGGTTCGCGGGCCGGCTATCGAGCCAGACCCGGTAGCCAAGGACGGAACCGAGGCCCACGCAGGCGAGGAGGATGAGGCGGGCGAGGAACTTCATGGGGGGCTGGGTTCAGGGCTCAGGGTTCGGCCTTCCTGGGGGCGGGGGGGCTGGATGATCTCGAAGAGGCGCCAGCCCTGCCATTCGCTGTCGAAGATGAGGGCGGGGGTTCCGTGATGATAGAGGTCCGGGTGTTTGCGGTGGATGCTGTCGAGGGCGGCGCCGCCTCGGGGCGGGGGGATCATGACGTAAAGCCGGTGGCCTCCGTACACCTCGAGGGCGGTGTCCAGGTCGAAGTCGAGTTCGGGAACGAACGCAGGAGCGTAATCCCCGGTGCTGAGCAGGTCAAACGCGGCGAACCCGCAGACCAGCACCTTGGGCCAGGTGGCCCCGTCGCGGACATAGTCGTAGAGGCCGCTGTCGCGCAGGTGGAGGGCGGGGGCGGCATAGGGATCGGGGGCCTGGGTCCGGGCGGCATGGTGGAACCATCCGAAGGCGGGGACGAGGGTGGCGGCGGCGAGCAGAGGGGCGAGGCCGACCGGCCGGATGGCGGGGGACCGGGGAGGGCGGGCGGCGGCGAGCAGGCCGACGGCGGCCACCGGCCACCACGCGGCGAGGGCGTCGCGGGCGGCCGGGGTGAGTTCGGCGGCGCCGCCGCGGATGACGGAGGCGGCGGCCCAGGCGGCGAGGGCGGCCAGGCCGAGCGCGGCGGGGAGGGCCCGGGGGCGGCCCCGCCGGAGCAGCAGGACGGCGGGGGCGAGGCCGAGCAGGAGGGCGAACATGCCCGCGGTGTGGAGGTCGGGCTGGATGGGGGCGGGGCGGCCCAGGCGGCCGATCCCGCGCAGGAGGTAGAGGGCGTCGCCCATGATGAGCCAGTTGCCGAGCAGCCAGAGGCCGGCGGCGTAGAGGGCGGGGGCGAAGGCCAGGAGGATGAGGGCCCGCCGTTCGGCGGCCGGGGTGGGACGGGCGTGCTCGAGGAGTCCGAGAACGAGCAGCAGGCCGACGAACCAGAGGGCGAGGCCGGGGGAGGCGAGGACGAGGAGCCCCCCCCCGATGGTGAAATAGGACAGGGCCCGGAGGTCGCGGAGGGTGATCCAGTCGATGAGGCCGTACAGGACGAGGACGGCGAGGAAGAGCAGGGCGGAGGCGGTGGCGCCCCGGGTGGCGGCGCGGAGGAAGACCGGGCTGAGGGCGAGCAGGCCGACCAGCAGCAGGCCGGCCCGCCCGGTGTCCCAGCGGCGGGCCATCCGGTAGAGCAGGGCGAGGAGGCCGCCGCCCCAGAGGGCCCCGAAGAGCCGGGCGGAGACGGCGGTCCCGTCGGGTCCGGGCCGCAGGGCGGCCAGAGGGGTCCGGAGCAGGGCGGGCAGAGGGGGCCACCACAGCGAGCTGACCAGGGCCTGGCGCCCGGTGCTGGAGGCCCGCAGCAGCTCGCGGGCCACGACTTCGCCGGAGCCGGCCTCGGCGGCCACCGGCCCCCCCAGGCCGGTGGCGGCGACGAGGAGCAGCAGGGCCGTCCCCGCCGCGAACACCAGCAGGGTCCAGCCCCAGGTCCTAGGAGAGTCCATGCCGGGTCTTCTCCCAGGTGAAGGGGTTGGTGATAAGCTGGAACAGGGCCCGCCAGCCCGCGAGGCTCATCATCACCCAGTACACCGGGGTGATGAGGGTGTACTTGACCAGATCGAAGTATTTGCGGTGGAAGCAGCCGAGGGCGGCCGCGTACACGAACGTGAAGTTCCCCGCGAACAGGCAGAAGGCGCCCATGGCGAAGATGGGCCCGGCGAACAGGGAGGCCAGAATCTCGGAGCGGAAGGCGAACCAGAGGCCGACCAGGATCCAGAACACCGGGTTGAGCAGGAAGCAGGCGATGACCCCGCCGATGAGGAGGTGGAAATGCAGGGCGTGGACGAGGCCGATCTCCCGGGTGAGGCGGCCGAACCCCCGGGTGTGGACGAGATAGGTCTGCATGTAGCCCTTGAGCCAGCGGGTGCGCTGGCGGATCCAGAAGGGCAGGCTGGAGCAGGCCTCCTCCCAGGTGGTGGTCTCGATCATCCGGGTGGCGTAGCCCCGGCGGAGGATGCGCACGCCCAGGTCGCAGTCTTCGGTCACGTTCCAGGCGTCCCAGCCCAGCAGGTCGCGAAGGACGGCGGTCCGGAAGTGGTTGGAGGTGCCGCCGAGGGGGATCACGGTGCGGAGTTGGGAGAGCCCGGGCAGGGAGAGGTCGAACCAGGCGGAATACTCGGCGGTGAACCAGCGGGTGAGCAGGTTGTGGCGGGGGTTGTAGAAGTTGAGCTTGCCCTGGAGGCAGACCACCTCGGGGCCGACCTGGCGGAACGCGGCCACCGCTTTCTTGAGCTGGTCGGGCTCGGGCCGGTCCTCGGCGTCGTAGATCACGACCAGCTCGCCCCGGGCCCGGGCGAGGCCGATGTTGCAGGCCTTGGGCTTGGTCCGGGGATGGGACGGGGGGATGAGGGTGATCCGGCACCAGGGGGGGAGGTCGAGGGCGGCGGCGGCGGTGCGGGTCTCGGCGTCGTCCTCCTCGAGGAGAAGCTGCACGTCGAGCTTCTCGCGCGGGTAGTCGAGGGCCCGGAGGGCGCGGAGGAGATGGGGCAGGGAGGCGGCCTCGTGGTACATGGGCACCATGATCGAATAGTGGGGGAGATCGTCGGGCCGGAGGGCGGCCAGCTCCTCGGGCCCCGGGGCGAGGGCGGCCGACCCGCTCACCGAGAGGCGGAGCAGGTAGAGCTTGTAGAGGGTGAAGACCAGGTAGAACAGGGTGGCCAGGGCCACGGCGGCGGCGGCGGCGGTCCAGGGCGCGAACCAGAGGGCGGCGAGCCCGGCCAGCAGGAGCATGGCGAGGGCGAGCTGCTGGCCGCCGGACAGGGTCTGGCCCGCGCTCCATTCGGGGTGCTGTCGGCTCAGCGCGAGGGGGTCAGCCTCCATGCCCGGCCTCCGCGAGGCGGCGGACCGCCCGCGCCGACCGTTCCAGGCCGAGGGCGTTGAGGGCCGGGTTCCCGCGCTCGAACCATCCCAGGGACGCGGGGTCGGTGGCCGAGGGCATGTACAGGTCGGCCACCGGGAGATCCCGGGCCCGGGCCACCCGCTTGACCGCCTGCATCACCTCGCGGGCCTCCTCCTCCCAGCCGGGGAAGCGGGGCGGGGCGACCCAGATGAGGTCGCGGCGGCCCCGGGCATGGAGGAGGTCGGCGAGGACGGCGGCGTCGCGCTCGATCTGGGCGGTCGGCGTGTGGTCGAGCATCCAGGCCAGGCCGAGGCTCAGCACCAGCCGGTCGGCTTCGGCGGCCTCGGTCTGGCGCAGGGCGGCGGCCAGGAGGTGGAGGCGGGCGAGGGCCCCGTCCGGGGGCGCCGGGGCCGGGAAGGCGACCTCGCCCTCGGCGGCGGCCAGCCGACGCCGGGCCTGCTC
>PXDE01000121.1 GCA_003566475.1 PVC group bacterium
CTGTTTTATGGGCACTACAAACCCGGAATCCGGGCCCCGACCCCCCGTTTTGCTGGGGTTTTCACATGCCGCCCCCCCGAAATCGGCGTTTTCGGAGGGTCGGGTGCGAAACTCGGGCTAACGGGCGTGCCCAAGGAGAGGAACCATGCACGTATCTCGCACCCTGTTCGCCGTCGCCATCCTCGCGGTCGGAATGGGCCGCACCCAGGCCCAGAACGACATCTCCTGGGAGGGGGCCGACGGCACCAACCCCACCTTCTGGGACATCAACACCACCCCCAACTGGACCGGCGACGCCACTGTGTTCGCCAACGGTGACCACGTCACCTTCAACAACGACGCCATCGGCACCGATGTGGACGTGCAGGGGACGGTCGAGCCGGGGTCGATCACGATTTCGGGGAGCAATGACTTCAAGTTCCTGCATGGGACCATCGACGGGAGTGGCACGCTGACCATGGAAGGCACGGGGATGGCCGAGTTCGGGAACCTCATCCCCAACGCGCGAACCGCGACGGACCGGCCCAACATGAACCACGGCGACACCGTTATCACCAGCGGCATCGTGAGGTTCAATCTCCACGGCGAGTCGCCCAGCTTTGGCTCGGGTACCATCACCATCGACGGCGGGGAATTCCAGTACACCAATACGGGGGCCAACGCGGGCGACGCCACCCCGACCGCCACCGGGCAGAGGACCCTGTCCAATGCATTCCACATTGGGGCTAACGGTGGCACCATCATGGGCCGGAACACCACCGACGGAAACCGGAGCGTGTCCGTGCATCTGACCGGTCAGTTCACTGGAGCCGGGGGAGAGCTGACCCTTCTGGCAGGAGGGGACAGCCGTGGGTTGAACCTGTACTTCCGCAACCAGAGCAACGTCTCTGCCGACATCAGCCAGATTCGCGTCAGGGAGCTGGCCCAGCCTGATGGCTGGGTGTTCTTCGACGGGGCCAACGCGGTGCCGGGCGGTGGTACCACCCCGATTCTGGTGGACGGAGAAGGCGGAACCCGGAATCCCGGATTGGGATTTGTGGGGAACAACTATACCTCGCCGATCGGGAACGACATCACGTACGACGACATGAGCGGCACGCCGCAACTCCACCTGGTGGGCGCACGAGTTGGCGGTACCGATCGGGGGATCTACACCTTCACCGGGAATCTTGACGCCGGCACTCAGGGGCTGAGTCTGACCGGGGATGCTGTCATGCGCTACGAGCCGGACGGCTCCAACAGCTTTACCAATTCGGGCACCACCTTCGTGCGTGATTCCACGGCGCTTCACTTCCGCAACGTGGCCACGATGCCCTCGGGACCGGTGGAGCTGGTCAGCGGACTCCTGATCGTAGACGGGGCGGGTCAGGGCAGTGGGACGGCGCCATCCTTCGCGGAGATCACGGCGGCCAAGCCACTGGGGACGGGCTTGCTCCTCACCGGAGGTGGATTCGCGGCACGGGGCAGCGGTGACGTGCTCACAGGACTTCCCATGGACCGGAACCTGACCATCGGCTCCCGGATCCGGGATGCGGACAACAACCTATACGCGAACGCTCCGCTCACCCTGCCCGAGGACGCGGTGCTGACTGCGAACCGGACCTGGCAGTTCGCCGGGGATCTGAGCATATCGAGCAGCGGCACGACCACGCTATCCGGCCCCGTGCACCAGGTCTCCGGAAACATCAGCGGCACCGATATGCTCAGCATCGTGGGCGACCGGCATGGAACCAGCATGGGCGGGGGCGGTATCGTCCGATTCACCGGCGACAACAGCGGCTTCAGCGGCACCTGGCGAGTTGGTCACCACCAACGGGGCGACACCGTGGTGACCATCTTCGCCGGCGAAGACTCCACCGGAACCGGCGAAATCCGAGTGGGGGGAACCGGCGACAGCTCCCACGGATTGGTGCTATTCGAGGATCCGACGGGGACCGGCTCCACCTTCGCCAACGATCTGGTGGTCGTGGGCCGCTCGGGCGGCAGTAATCGAGTTGCGCACAAGGGCTTCGGCAGCTATGCGGGGGATGTCACCTACACCGGTGACATCACGCTTTCGCAGACCAACGCCAATTCGCCCGTCAACTGGCAGGTCCACACCGACGGCGCAAGCGTCCTGCGCCTCGATGGGGCGTCGCTGGACATCACCGGCGGACCGGACATGGTCCAGAACTGGTTCAAGGGAGGAACTGGCACGTTCGTCATCGAGGACATCGCCTACACCACCTCGGGCAGCCGGAACATCAACTGGAACATCCGCCAGGGAACCCTGATCTACAACGACACCAGCGACATCGCCTGGGCGGGCATGACGATCCATTCGTCCGCGAGCCTGGGCGGGAGCGGCAGCTTTGCCGTGCCCTCGCTTACCACCGGCGCGGAGCTGCTTCCGGGGAGCAGCGTGGGCACGCTGAACCTCATCACTGACCTGACCGTCGCCAGCGGCACCACCTACGTGTGGGAACTCGACCGGGCCGGGCCGTTCGGCCCCACCATCACCGACCTCGTGGCCGTGGATGGGGATCTGAATCTGATGAACGGCTGGACCGTGGCGCCTCTCGACCTCAGCGGGTTCGTGGCGGACGCGTCCGAGCAGTTCGACCTGTTCACCTTCACCGGGGATCTCTTCCTGAACGGAGTGCTCCAGGGCCCGGGTTCCGGGTTCTTGGACGAAGGCACGCAGTTCAACTTCGACTTCTCCGGCCTCGATCCTCAGCTGTGGGACACCTCGGGGGCTATGGTGGGATTCAACGTGGGCAATAGCGGCAACGTCTTCCTCACCGGCATCACCGGAGGCACGCCCTTCGACAGCGCGCCGGTGATCCCCGAGCCCAGCACGGGCGGGCTCGTGTTCTTGGCGGCGGCCGTGCTGATGCGGCTCCGGCGACGGATGGGGCGGCGCATCCGCTAGTCATTGGCGGACGGCGAAGGCCCCGTAGCCGCGCCCGCCGAGGGCGTGGATGCGCATGGGCAGAGCATGCTGCTGTGCCCGGCGAGAACTTCGTGCGTTCCGCGCTCGGTTCCGCATCGTCCCACGAGCGGCCAAACGCTTGGCGCGTTCGGCTACATGCAGCCGCGCCCGCCGATGGCGTGGCCTGCGCGCGGGCAGAGCAGGCCGCCGAGCCCGGCGAGTGCTTCGCGTTTCTCGGGCACGGCTGCGCGTCGTTCCCGTTGGCATCCAAACGCTTCCGTCTTCGCCCTGCGGGCTACGCCGCGACAGGTGGCGCGTTCGGCTACGTGGTGCCGCGTCCAACCCGAGACCGGGTCGAACGGATATCCCCGACGTGGCACGGCGCTTCCAGCCCGTGCCCGAGCGAGGTCGGATCGCGGAACGACCATGGTCGGCGGAAGCGCTCCTCATGGCTGGGTCGGGATCAAATCTCGCTCGGCTCCGGGCAAGATGCCCGGGCCACGGGGCACCGCCTGACGGCGGCTTCACGCTGTCAATCGCACTTGCTCTGAGAAACAGTCCCGCGCCGTGCCATTGAAGAGCGTGATAGCGAACTGCTTGCATGGATTCCGGCGATGGTTGCCCGGACCCCGCCTCCAGCGTGCCGCGCCGTAGTCAGGCGAAGGCGGGCGGAAGCCAAAGCGGCGTGGCGGTCGGCAGACATCCCTTCCCGCCGCAGTCCAAAGCAGTGGCCGCCTAGCCAACGGTCCTCAGGGTTTAGACTTCGGTGGAAAGGCGGAGCCGCGACACCGCTTTGGCTTGCCCGGGGGCCAGGAACACGAACACGGGCCGCTCCTGGCCCGAACTCCCTTCTACATTCTACATTGGATATTCGCCCCGCTTCCCCGAGCCCTGAACCCTGAACCCTGAACCCTGAATCCTCAGCCTGACCCCCTGCTCGGAGATACCATCCGACAAAATCGCATGCAATCATTCCATCC
>PXDE01000175.1 GCA_003566475.1 PVC group bacterium
CGGGCGGCGTGGCGGGCGGCGGTCTGTTCCCAGACGCGGCGGGCGGCGGCGGCATCGCCGAGCTGGCGCCGCGACTCGCCGAGCCGGAAGCCCGCCCAGGCGGCTTCGGGGGCGTCGGGGTGGGCGTCGAGCAGGCGCTGATATTCCTGGGCGGCGAGGTCATGGAGGCCGCGCCGGTAGAGGCCGTCGGCGAAGGCAAGCTGGTCGTCCGCCGCCATCTCGGCGCGGGCGGGGGACGGGCAGAGGAGGAGGGGGAGAAGGAGGAGGGGAAGAAACCTGAAGGCGGAACCCTGAAGGCTGAGGGGGAGGGATGGGTGGATGGGTAGGTGGATGGATGGGTGTGCCTCGCCCGGTCCAATTCTGCGACACTCCTTTCCACCGACGCCCTTCTCCGCGAACCTCCGTGACCTCTGTGGCCTCTGTGGTTCGCCTGGCTGCGGCCTGGCAACGGGTCGGTTCTGGCACGTGGTTGGGGCGCCCTGCGGGGGCATGGGAGCCGGGGTCACGGGGCGTCGGGCATCGCGGTGGCGAACGAGATGTTCCAGATGTCGGCCCGGCGGCAGGCGTCGAGCACCCGGATGACATGCTCGTAGGCGGTGGCGCGGTCGGCCCGGATGAGCACGGGCTGGCCGGGCCAGAGGTCGCTCACGCGGTGGAGCAGTCCGGACAGGGCGGCCTCGTCGAGCACCTGGGCGTTGACGACCGGGGTGCCGTCGGCCCGGAGGTTGATAATGATCTCGCCGGGGGCGCGCTGGGGAAGCTGCCCGGTCTCGGCGGTGGGGAGCTGGACGTCGATCTCGGTCTCCCACTGGGCGAAGAGCTGGCTGGTCATGAAGAAGCAGAGCAGCAGAAACACGACGTCCATCATGGGGGCCATAAAGGCGCCCTGGGTTTCGGAGCGACCAGCCTTGATGAACTTCATGCCGGCGCGTCCTTCCCGGCCTCCGGGTCGGAGGCGGGGGTGAAGCTGCTGAGCACCTCGGCGGCCACGGATTCGAGGGCGGCCACGTGGTCGGCGGTGCGGTTGCGGAACCAGGCGTAGGCGGCCATGGCGGGGATGGCGATGAACAGCCCGAGGGCGGTGGTGATGAGCGCTTCGGACACGCCGCCCGCGAGCTGGACGGGCCGGACCTGGGCGAGCTCGCCGCCGGCCACCACGTTGAACGCCTTGAGCATGCCGAGCACGGTGCCGAGGAGGCCGATCATGGGGGCGACCACCCCGATATCGAGCAGGTACTGGGTGCGGTTCTGGAGCCGGGTGGCCTGGCGTCCGCCCTCGCCCTCGAGCACCTCGCGGATGGGGGCGGGGTCGTGGCGGCCGGTGCGCTGGGCGAAGTCGAGGGCGGCTCCGGCCAGGGCGGCCACGGGGGACCGGTGGTTCCGGCACAGCTCGCGGCAGGCCTCCCACTGGCGGTTGTGAAGCCGATGGAGAAGGTCGCGGGTGAAGGGCTCGGGGATGACGGCCGCCGTGCGCAGGGTGAGCGCGAGGTAGAAGGTGAGGGCCAGCCCGACCACGGACAGCCCGACCAGGGCCTTGGCCACCACCCCGCCTTTAGCCAGAAACTCCTGGAGGGTGACCTGCTCCACCGGACCGGCCATGGGCGGGGGCGGTGGCTCCGGCGCGGGCGTCGGCGCGGGCGCGGCCGGTTCGGCCGGGGCGGGCGCGTCGGCCGGAACCGGAGCGTCGACAGCGGGCTCGGAGGCGGGATCCGGTTCCTCGTTCTGGGCGAGACCCCGCGACAGGGGAAGGGCGGCGGCGAGGACGAGGGCGAAAAGGGCGGCACGGCGGTTCATAGGCATTCAGGAGGCGGCAGGCGCTTCGGGTTGGAGGAGGTCGCGGTGCTGGATGAGGTAGACCGCACCCGACACCACAGTGATCAGCGTGGCCAGAAAAGCTATCACAAAGGTGCCCTGCCGGAAAAGGTCTTTGCGGATGGCCCAGCCCAGATCCTGGCGCAGGGCGGCCCCGGCCAGAATGAGGATGATGGCGGTGATCTGCCAGATGGTCTTGTGCTTGCCCCAGGGGCCGGCGGAGATCACCCGGCCCTGGTTGACCCCCAGCAGCCGCAGGCCGGTGACCAGGAACTCGCGGGTGATGATGAGCAGGACCATCCAGGCGGGGACCAGGCCCAGTTCGATGAAGGCCACGAAGGCGGCGCAGACCAGCACCTTGTCGGTGAGGGGATCCATGAGCTGCCCGAAGGCGGTGACCCCATACCGGGTGCGGGCCAGGTATCCGTCCAGAAAGTCGGTGACGCCGCCGACGATGAACAGCCCGAGGGCGACGGTCATGGCGCCAGGCACGCCGGGCATGGACATCAGGGCCATCATGAGCGCGGCCAGGCCGAGGCGGCTCAGCGTGAGGACGTTGGGCGGGGTCACGAGTCCGCGCCGGGCAGGGGTTCGGCATACGGCCCGGGCGGCAGCGGGAGGAGGAAGCCCTCCTGGGCGGCCACGGGGTCGGGGGTCCGGGCGGCCCGGCGGGCGCGGAGGCCGCGGGTCGTGAGATCGATGAGGATCCAGACCACCAGCACCGCCGCGACCGCCGCCGCGATCCGGATGAGCGCGTCGCGATGCTCCTGGAGCCCGGCCAGAAACCGGGACCAGGGGGAGGGCCCCCGGGGTCCAGGGGGCGGCGGGCTGCCCGAATCCGGAGGCAGGGGCTCCGGACGGATGTCGGCGGCCTCGTCGACGGGCGTCCGCGACAGGCTGGAGGCGGCGGCGGCCCGGGTGTCGGGCGGGGGGGCGGAAGCGACCGGCGCGGGTGAGGCGGGCCCGGTCCGCCCCTCGGCGGCACGGTTGTAGAGGCCGACCAGCGGCGAGGGATCGATGTCGAGGTACTGGGCGTAGATGCGGATGAATCCCCGCGCATAGGTGTGGGCGGGGATGCGGGTGAAGTCGCCGCGCTCCATCTCCTGAAGGTGCTGGACCTTGATCCGGGTCGCCTGAGCGGCCTCGGAGGCGCTCACGCCCTTGGCCTCGCGGGCCTTGCGCAGGGTTTCGCCGATCTGGTCGGTGATCATGGCGCGCCCGCCTCCTGGTTCACGGGCACGTCGCCCTCGATATCGATGAGAATCTCCCGGGGATCGGAACCCCGGGGCGGACCCACGTAGCCCCGCTCCTCGAGCACGTCCATGAGCCGGGCGGCGCGGTTGTACCCGATGCGCAGGCGGCGCTGCAGACTCGACACCGAGGCCCGCCGGGTCTGCCGCAGGATCTCCACGGCCTGGGCGACCAGATCGTCGTCCTCGTCCTGGTCGGGCAGATCGGGCGTGCTCCCGCCGCCGCCACCGGCCTTCTCGACCTTCTCGTGGGCCCCGGGCAGGAACTCGGGCTCGCCCTGGTCCTTGAGGTGCTGGACGATCCGCGCGATCTCGGCGTCGGCGGTGAAGGTGCCCTGGGCCCGGATGAGGCGCGCGCTGCCCGGAGGCAGATAGAGCATGTCGCCCTTGCCGAGCAGATTTTCCGCCCCCATGGCGTCGAGAATAGTGCGGCTGTCGTTGCCCTGGGCCACCTGGAAGGCGATGCGGGCGGGGATGTTGGCCTTGATGGTGCCGGTGATGACGTTCACCGAGGGCCGCTGGGTGGCCAGGATGAGGTGGATCCCGGTGGCCCGCGACTTCTGGGTGAGCCGGGCGATGTGGTTCTCGATCTCGGCCTTGGCGGTGAGCATGAGGTCGGCCAGCTCGTCGACCACGATCACGATGTACGGCAGCTTGTCGGGCAGCGGCTCCTCGTCGGTCTCCTCGGCGAACAGCTCCTCCTGGCGGGCCCGGGCGTTGAAGGCGGCGACATTGCGCACCCCGGCCCGGGCGAACAGGGTGTACCGCCGCTCCATCTCGTCGATGGCCCAGCGCAGGCCGAACCCCACCTTCTTGGCGTCGGTGATCACCGGCACCACCAGGTGGGGCAGCGAGGCGTACTGGGTGAACTCCACGATCTTGGGGTCGACCAGCATCAGCCGGAGCTGGTCCGGGGTGCGCGACAGAAGCAGGCCGGCCAGGATGGAGTTCATGCACACGGACTTGCCGGAGCCGGTGGCCCCGGCGATGAGCAGGTGGGGCATGTCGGCGAGGTCGCCGATGATGACCCGGCCGCTCACGTCCTTGCCCAGGGCCAGGGGCAGCCGGGCCTTGCCCGACGACCATTCCGGGCTGTCCACGATCTCGCGCAGGTAGACGATGGACGCGCTGGGGTTGGGCACCTCGATGCCCACCACCCCCTTGCCGGGGACCGGGGCCTGGATGCGGATGCTCTCGGCTTTCATGACCAGGGCCAGGTTCTTGTCCATGGCCGCGATCCGCTCCACCCGCACCCCCTTGGCCGGCAGCAGCTCGAACAGGGTCACCACCGGCCCCCGCTCGACGTTGGTCACCTTGGCCTCGATGCCGAACTCCTGGAGGGTGCCCTCGAGCATGCGCACGGTATGCTCGATGTCGGAGGTGCCGAGAATGCCGTGGCGCTCGGGCAGCGGGGGCAGCATGTCCTTGGGCGGGAGGCTGTAGACCCGGGGCAGCTCGGGCATTTCGACCTCGTCCGGGTCGTCCCCGCCCTTGGCGGGGGCCGGGGCCGGGCGGGCCGCGCGGGCCGGCGCGGGGGCCGGGACGGGCTCCTCCACATCGGCCTCCCCGACCGGGGTGAACTCCTCGTCCGCCTCCGGCGGGGCGGGCGCGGCGGGTGACGGCGGGATGTCGGCGACGGGCGTGCCGGAGACCGTGAAGGACGGCGCCTCGGCCGGGCCCGGCGGGTCGGCCGGCGCGGTTTTGGGTTCGGCCTTGCGGATCATCCGCTCCAGCCGCTCGCGGTCGCGCTCAATCTTCAGCCGCTCCCGCTCGAGCTTCTCGAGGCGGTCGCGCCGGGCGTCGCGCTGGCGCTGGATCCAGGCCACCAGACCGGCGGCGCCGGCGGCGACGGCCCGGCCGGCGGTGAGCAGCCGCACGCCGAAGACGGCCGCCCCCAGCCCCAGTACCAGGGCGACCAGGAGGAATGCCGAGCCCACCGTGCCCAGGCCGCGGACCAGCAGACGGGGGCCCAGCAGGTGGCCGACCACCCCGCCGGGACTTCCGCAGTTGAGGCGGGCCACCGCCCCGCTCCACCAGCCCGCCTGCAGCTCCACCAGGGCGGCCAGGGCCAGGATGGCGGCCGCCACGCACAGGGCCTTCCAGCCGTTGCCGGGCTCGCGGCGGAACAGGAACACCCCGCCCAGCCCCAGCAGGGCCCAGGGCACCAGCCATCCCGCGACGCCGAGGCCGAGGAACAGGGAGGTCGCCGTCCAGGCCCCCACGATGCCCGCGAGGTTTCCGGTCTGGGCCGAGGGGGGAAATTGAAACAGGGATAGATCCGCGGGGTCGTACGACCCCACGCTAAGCAGGGCGAGCAGCCCGGCCGCGAGCATGAAAATGCCGGCCGCCTCCCGCCATCCGGTGCGGATCATGTTGCCCTTCCCCATCCTCGGGAGGGTACCACGCGGGCTGACCCGGGAGCAAGCGCGGCCCGCGCGGCGGCACGGACAGAGGACGGAGGTCGCGGACGGCTAGCGCCGGCGCCGGTGGGCGGGGCCGACGATCTCCTCGGTGCCGTCCTCGTAGATATGCACCAGATTTTCCCCGCGCATGCGGATCTCCACCGGCTCGCGCGGCGGGGGAGACGGCTTGAGGATCTGCGCCGCGGTGTAGCCCACCGCACCCAGCAGACCGACGACCACGATGATGACGCCGACCAGCACCGGCACGGGAAGTCCGCTGGAGGGCTTGGCCTTTCGGACCCGCCGCAGCGAGGGGTCGGCCACCGCGGCCTGGGCGTGCCGAAGGTCGCTGAGCAGCGACTCATAGGTGGGGTACCGCATGCCGGGATCGCGCTGGAGCATGCGCCGGACCACCGAGGCGGTCTCCAGCGTGACGTGCGTCGCGGCCTTCTCAAGATCCGGGGGCGGCTCCTCGAGGCGCTTCATGACCACCGCCTTGGGAGTTTCGCCATCGAACGGCGGCTGGCCGGTGAGCATATGGTAGAGGGTGCCGCCGAGACTGTAGACGTCGGCTCGCTGGTCGCTGGGCCGCCGCTGGGCCACCTCCGGCGCGATGTAGTACGGAGTGCCCCACACTTCCTTGGTCTTGCTGCGCCGCTGGACGAACTGGGCCAGACCGAAGTCGTTGAGCTTGGCCTGGCCCCGCTTGTCGAGCAGGATGTTGGCGGGCTTGATGTCGCCGTGGACCAGCCCGGCCGCGGAGGCCGCCCGCAGGGCCTCGGCCACTTCGATCACGATCCGCAGGGCGTCGGCCTCCGGAAGCGCCCTCTGCTCGGCCAGCATCTTGTCCACCCGGCTCCCCTTGACCAGCTCCAGCACCAGGTAGGGCTGCCCCTTCTCCATGCCGCTGGAGTAGATCTGCACCGCGTTGCGGTGGTTGAGGGCGGCGGCGGCCCGGGCCTCGCGCAGGAATCCCTCGGCCTGGTCGGGGTCGTCGCTGAGCTCGCGCTTCATCACCTTGAGGGCCACCCGCCGCCCCAGCGACTCGTCCAGCGCCTCGTACACCGCGCCCATGCCGCCCCGCCCGAGCTGCTTGAGCAGCCGGAAATGCCCCAGCTTGGCCGGCACCCGGAACTTGGCCCCGCACGACGGGCAGGCCAGCACCTCGAACACCGGCTGGCCGGAAAGATCGATGGCCTGACGACAGGATTCGCACGTATGGACCGAAACCGGATCGACATCGATCTGGACGGTGTCCGCGGAGATGACCATGCTAGCCTTCCTTCCCTTCGTGGTGGCGGCCCGGATCCCGGGCTCCACCCCACCATACCCCCGGACCCCCCGCACGGATAATGCAATCTCTGGAATTTGTGGCCACGCGGCACGCCCGGCGCCTGGACCGGTGGCTGGCCGACCAGGAGGCCCCGGTCTCCCGGTCGCGCTGGCAGGAGCTGATCCGGGCGGGCCAGGTTCTCATCAACGGCGGTCCGGCCGGGCTGCGCAGTCCCGTCCGGCCGGGGGACCGGATCACCGCGACCCTCCCCGACCCCGTGCCCCCGGCCCGGGTCGCGCCCGAGCCCATCCCCGTGAACGTAGTCTACGAGGACGAGGATTGCCTGGTGCTGGACAAGCCCCCGGGGCTGGTGGTGCACCCGGCCCCCGGGCATCCGGTGGGCACGCTGGTGAGCGCCCTGCTTCACCACTGCGGCGATCTGCCCGGCATCGGCGGGGAGGCCCGGCCCGGCATCGTCCACCGCCTCGACAAGGAGACCAGCGGCCTCATGGTGGTGGCCAAGACCCAGGCCGCGCTCGACGCCCTGGCCCGGGCCTTCCAGGAACGGCGGACCACCAAGGCCTACGCCGCGCTGTGCGCGGGCGCGCCCCGCTTCCCGTCCGGCACCATCGACGCCGCCATCGGCCGCCATCCCCACCACCGCAAGAAGATGATGGCCCACGCGCCCCGGGGGCGGGCGGCCCGGTCGCATTACGTGGCGGAGGAGCGGTTCGGCGACGCCTTCGCGCGGTTCGCGGTGGAGATCGAGACCGGCCGGACCCATCAGATCCGCGTGCATCTGGCCTTCATCGGCTGCCCGGTGCTGGGGGACGACCTCTACGGGGGCCGGCGGGCGCAGACGCCCATTCCGGAGTACGGGCCGGCCCCCCGACATTTCCTGCATGCCGCCCGCCTCGGCTTTCCCCATCCGCGCACCGGGGAACCGGTCGAGTTCACGGCGGACCTGCCCCCGGACATGGCGGCGGCGCTGGCCGCTCTGCGCGAGGCCTTTCCGGCGGCGGCGGCGGACTAGGGGCGCTTCTTCAGCCGCAGCACCGTCTTTTTCGTGCTGGTGGCGGTGCGGCGAACCTGAAGCGGCGGCTGCGCGGATCCCTGGGAAACCGCCGGAGGCTCCTCGTCCCCCTCGTCCCCCTCGGCGGCGGCGGGGGGACGGCTTACGATGGCCGGTTTGGCCGGCTTGGCCGCGCCGGGCGCCACGGGCTTCAGCGGGGCCGCGGCGGCGCCCTGGTCATCCTTTCCGGCCTCGGACGGGGCGGCCTCCGCGCCCGGCCGCGACGGCTTGAGCAGGACAGGCACCGGCTTCGAGGCCCGGAGCGGGGGGACCACGCCGGTGGTGGCGTTGGTGCGCCCGCCCAGCACATGCTCGAGGGCCAGCACGCAGCTCTCCCGGTCGCCCCGGAAGGCGCAGGGCACCACCTCCTTCTCCAGCAGGCCCAGGTGCTTGCGCAGGGTCTCGGCCTGGGAGATCAGGGTGAACGCCTTCTTGCAGCTCGGGCACCGCCCGCGCTTGCCCACGTCCACGTCATGCACCCAGAGCTTCTGGCCGCAGTGGGGGCAGGCCACCTTGAAGTCGAACTCGCCCGACTCCCGCATGATGACCACCCCGGTCTGCACCCCTTCCTGCTCGTAGATCTTGTCGAAGTAGGTCTTGATCCGGGCCATGGACAGGGCGTCCAGAAACCGCACCAGCAGGACCATGGCATCGGCCCCGCCCTCGGTGGCGGGGGTGACGTCGTCCCGGGCCAGATCGGCCCCGAAGACCCGGATCGTCACCGCCTCGCCGTCGACCTCGGTGACCAGGGACGTCTGGTCGGCCGCGCCGCCGCAGGAGGCGAGGAACCCGGCGGGCAGCGCCTCGTCGGGTGAAAACAGTAGAATGGTCTTGGCGGACGGATCGGGCATATCTGGCACCTAGGATCGAACCTTCAGCATAGGGGGAGGCCCCGATGCGTGCAAGCGTTTCTCCACCGCCGCTTTCCCGGGGGGGCCGTCCCGTCTAGCGGACCTTGTCCTGCTCGCGCCGGCGCTTGACGATCTGCTCGGTCAGCGAGGCGGGAACCTGCTCGTAGCGCTCGAACTGCATGGAGAAGCCGGCCCGGCCCTGGGTGAAGGTCCGCAGGTCGTTGGCGTAGCCGAACATCTCGGCCAGCGGCACCATGCCCCGGACCACCCGCAGGCCCCCGCTCGCCGTGTCCATGCTCTCGATGCGGCCCCGCCGCTGGGCGATGGAGCTGGTGACCCCGCCCATGTAGTCCTCGGGGGTGACCACCTCCAGCGACATCACCGGCTCGAGGATGCGGGGGCTGGACTTGAGGAACAGGCTGCGGAAGCAGACCCGGCCCGCCTCCTGGAAGGCGAAGTCGCTGGAGTCCACGTCGTGGTAGGAGCCGTCGAGCAGGGTGACCTTCACATCCACCACCGGATAGCCCGCGAAGGGGCCCGCCTCCATGGCCTTGACCACGCCCTTCTCCACCGAGGGGATGTACTCGCCGGGGATCCGGCCGCCCACCACCTTGTTGAAGAACTCGAACCCGGCCAGGGGGTCGGCGGGCTCGATCTTCATCACCACATGGCCGTACTGGCCACGGCCGCCGGACTGCTTGACATGCTTGTACTCGCCGTCCACGACCAGGCTGCATGTCTCCCGGTAGGCCACCTCGGGGCGGCCGACCTCGGCCTTCACGCCGAACTCGCGGCGCAGCCGGTCCACGATGATCTCCAGATGCAGCTCGCCCATGCCCGAGATGATGGTCTCGCTGGTCTCCTCGTCGAAGGCCACGGTGAACGTCGGATCCTCGTCGGCCAGGCGGTGCAGCGACTCGCTCAGCTTCTCGTTGTCGGCCTGGGAGGCCGGCTTGATGCTGATGGACATCACCGGGGCCGGGAACTCGATGGCCTCGAGCTGGATGGGGTGGTCGGCGTCGCACAGGGTGTCGCCGGTCTTGGTCTCGCTGAGCCCGATCACCGCCACGATGTCGCCGCAGTAGGCCTGGTCGAGCGGCTCCTGGCGGTTGGCGTGCATGCGCAGGATCCGGCCCGCCCGCTGGCTCTTGTCCTTGGTCGAGTTGTGCAGAGCGGAGCCCGACTTGAGGGTGCCCGAGTAGATCCGGATGTAGGTGAGCTTGCCGATGTGCTTGTCGGCCATGATCTTGAAGGCCAGCGCGGCGAAGGGGGCGCTGTCGTCGGGATGCCGGATGGCCTCCGCGTCGGCCTCGTCGCCCTGGGCCACCCCCACCACCGGGGGAAGGTCGGCCGGCGAGGGGAGGATCTTCACCACCCCGTCGAGCAGCATCTGCACGCCCTTGTTCTTGAACGCCGACCCCCCGAAAACGGGGATCAGCTTGTGGGCCAGGGCCCCTTTGCGGAGACAGGCCCACAGATCGTCCTCGGAGGGCTCCTGCCCCTCCAGGTAGCGCTCCAGCACCTCGTCGTCCTGTTCGGCGCACTTCTCGATCAGAATCTGGCGGTGGGTCCGGGCGGCCTCGGCGTGGTCCTCGGGGATGGGGATCTCCTCGTACTTGGCCCCCAGCTCGTCGCCCTTGTACTCGTAGGCCTTCATCTCCACGAGGTGGATCACCCCGCGCAGGTCGGCCTCCTTGCCGAGGGGCAGGGTCACCGCCACCGGATTGGCCATCAGCTCGCCCTCGATCTGCTCGAGCACCCGGTAGAAATCCGCCCCGATGCGGTCCATCTTGTTCACGAAGGCCAGCTTGGGCACCTCGTACTTCTGGCTCTGGTGCCACACCTTCTCGGACTGGGGCTGCACCCCGGCCACCCCGCAGAACAGCGCGATGGCCCCGTCGAGCACCCGCAGCGACCGCTCCACCTCCACCGTGAAGTCCACGTGGCCCGGAGTGTCGATGAGGTTGATCCGGTGGTCCTTCCACTCGCAGGTGGTGGCCGCCGAGGTGATGGTGATCCCGCGCTCGCGCTCCTGCTCCATCCAGTCCATGGTGGCCTCCCCCTCGTGCACCTCGCCGATCTTGTGCGACCGGCCGGTGTAGTAGAGGATGCGCTCGGACATGGTGGTCTTGCCGGCGTCGATGTGCGCCATGATGCCGATATTGCGAAGCTTGGCGAGGGGTTTCTGGCGGGGCATGGGAGTCTCCGTCGGAGGGGATGCCGGGGCGTCGGAGCCGCGTCCGCGCGGCCACCCCGGAATTTGGGAAAGCGGAAAACCATGTCAGAACCGCCCGGGGCCTGACAAGCACGAATCCGGAGCGTCCCGCCACCGGCGGACTTGCCCCGCCGCCCGGTTTCCGATAGAACGGTTGCACCGCACTGGACCCCCGGAGGCGTTCGCCTGGCCATGCCCGCTCCCCATCCCGACCACGACGTGTTGCTCCATACCCCCGGCCGCTGGATCGGCTGGCCGGGAGACGGGCGCCCCGAAGACCGGCCCAACCGCTTCGCCTGGTTCCGGCGCGAGTTCAACCTGCGCGAGATTCCCTCGGTCCCCGTCCTCCGCTTCGCCGCCGACAGCACCGCCCGGCTCTGGGTCAACGGCGCCTGCGTGCGCCGACAGGTCACCCGGTTCCGCCGGTCGCGGGCCACCTGCGAGGCGGTGGACGTGGGCCGTCAGCTCCGCGCCGGGGCCAATGTGGTGGTCGCCCTGGTCCACAACTGGGGCGAGATCGGCACCTTCCAGCGCCAGACCGGCGGCCCCGCCGGCTTCTGGGTCGACGCCCCCTGGCTGGTCAGCGACAGCCGCTGGGGCGTGCTTCCGGCCGAGGCCTTCCGGCCCCACGACATCCAGATCCTGGGCGCGGGCGACCTCACCCGACGGATCCGGTTTCCCCAGATCGTGGAGGCCGAGCGGCTCCCCGGGCCCGAGATTCACCAGCCCGGGTTCGAGGATCCGGGCGCGGGCTGGACCCTGGCTCTGGTCCACCCCCAGCCCCCCTGGCCCGCCACCCCCCGGACGGTGGAGACCCGGGGACGCCGCGATGAGACCGTCCGTCCCGCCGCCGTGGTCGCGGCCGGCCAGGCCCGTCGCGCCCTGCCCGTGGAGGACGACCCCGCCCTCATCGGCCCCGGACTCCGGTCCAGCGCCTGCGTGCCCTCCCCCGAGGCCGCCCTCGCCGCCCAGGCCCTCGTCGAGGGACGCCCCCTCACCATCGCCGGCGAGGCCGGGGAGTCCCGCTACCTCACCGTCGACTTCCACCGGCCCGTCCATGGCTACCCCCTCCTCGACGTCGCCGAATGCTCCACCCAGGTCCGCGCCGACGTCGGCTACGGCGAGCTCTGGCGAAGCCCCTACGACGGCCGCACCCTGGTCGAGTCCTTCGGCTGGATCGACACCGGGGCCGTGGTCGGCAGCCGCTACGCCGACCGCATCATCCTTAACGGTCCCGCCGCCGTCGAACTCCCCGACGAGCGGACCTGCCGCTGGCTGACCCTCCACCTCCACTTCGACCTTCCCGGATCGGTCACCATCCGCGAGCTCGCCCTCGTCTCCTCCCAGCACCCCTTCGACGTCGAGGGGAGCTGCGACCTCGGCGACGCCCGGCTCGACGCCGCCGTCCGGCTCGGCCTCGACCACGCCCGGGTCTCCATGACCGACGCCCTGGTCGACACCCCGGGCCGCGAGGACGGCCAGTGGATCGAGGACGCGCCCCCCCGGGCCGAACTGGCGGCCCGCTGGGGCGGCGACACCTCCCTCCGGCGGCTGTTCCTGCGCCTGGGCGCCGAAAGCCAGGATCCGGAGGGACGGTTCCATCTGTTTCCGCCCTCCGGATACCGCCTGAAGCCCCCCGTGCTCGGCCGCTGGGACTGGCAGATGCAGTGGGGACAGGCCCTCTGGGACGAATGGCGCTGGACCGGCGACCGCGATCGGGTCGCCCGGTATTTCCCCGAGCTTCAGCGTTCGGTCTCGGCCCTGCTCCAGCCGCTCGACGAGGACGGCCTCTGGCGGACCAGCCAGGTCTTCGCCGACATCCGCAACACCCCCCTGGTCACGGAAGGCGGGGTCAGCGGCGTGGCCACCCCGCTGCTCATCGCACGCCTGCCCCGGTTCGCCGAACTCGCCCGCGCCGCCGGCGAGGAACGCTGGGCCGAGCGCTGGGAGACCACGGCCCGCCGGATGGCCGACGCCTTCCGACGGCACCTCATCGTCCCGGCCGAGGGCGGCCGCCCCCCGCTCATCGCCGACGTGCTCGACCCCGACCTGCGGCCCTTCCCCGGATTCAGCCAGGCCGCCCACACCGAGGCCCTGGCCGAGGGCCTGATCGAACCCGACCTCGCCGCCGCCATGCTCGACTACGTCTTCCCGGACCCGGATGGCGATCCGCCCGAGGGCGTCCGCCGCTGGAACACCCCCACCTACTTCGAACGCGCCCTCCGCGCCCTGTCCCGGAACGGCCGGGGCGACCGCGCCCTCCGGCACCTCCTGGCCCGGTTCGCGCCCTACCTGCCCGGCGACCCCGCCAACGTCACGCCGGAGGACGTCCAGGGTCCGCACGGAGGACCGCTGCCCGAGTACTGGATCTCCCGGGAGGATCTGGGCCTGGCCCCCGGCGAGGAGAACCCCCGCCAGCCTTTCGACGCCTCGGGCAGCCACGGCTGGGGCGCCGTCCCCCTGCTCTGGCTCCACGAGCATGCCCTCGGCGTCCGCATCGCCGCGCCGGGCGGCGACGAACTGGCCATCGAACCCGACCTCTGCGGCCGCCCCCGGCTCGCAGGCGTCACCTGCACCCCCAAGGGACAGGTCCGGATCTCCGCCGAGGCGAAAGCCCGGTTGGAAGTGACCCTGCCGACGGCGGTTGCTGCCACCGTCCGCCCGCCCTCGCCCCTTGGCCGGCCCGACCGCGAGGCGGAGACCGTCGGACCCGACCGCTACCGCATCACCGGCCCGGGCACTTGGATCTGGGCCTCCGGATCCTCAATCCACAATCCACAATCCTAAATCTCCACCACCCGGTCCGGCTTGAACCCGCCCGTGTCGTCCGAATCAAAGTAGCCCCGGGCATTGGAGACCAGGCGGGTGCGGTTGAGGGTGTAATCGCAGCAGTAGTGGGTGTGGCCGCTGATCCACAGCGCGGGCTGGAAGGTCATGATCATGCTCTCCAGATTGCTGGCCAGGGCCGGCCCCAGGGGATCGCCGTGGTCGCGCGGATGGATGCTCTGGCCGCAGGGCGGATGGTGGGTCACCACCACCGTGGGGCCGGAAAACGGCTCGGCCAGCCGCTCATGGAGCCAGGCCTTGGACGCCTGGTGCGCCTCGGCGAAGTGCTCCGGAAGCACCTTGCGCCCCCGGGCCGGAGAGATCTGCTTGAAGTCGGTCATGCCCTTTCGGGCCACCGCCATGCTGCGGTCCTGGTGGTCGAGACCGAGCAGCCGGTAGTCCGTCCACAGCGTGGCCCCCAGAAACCGCACCCCGCCGGTCTCGAACCCATCGTTCTCCAGCACATGCACGGCGCTGCCCTCCGCCGTCGCCTTGAGCACGGTCATGAAATCCGGGAACACCGTGCCGTAGTACTCGTGGTTGCCCGCCACGTAGATCACCGGACGGTCTCCGAAGGTCTTCCTGGCCCACTCCAGGCCAGCCAGCCCGTTGTGGATGTCACCGGCCAGGACGATCACGTCCCCCGCCACCGGCACCGCGCAGGGGGACGCCTCGAGATGGATGTCGCTCACAAACTGAATCCGCATCCGCCCATTGTTCCCGCCCGCCCCCGCCCCGCCAAGCCCAAACCGGCCGACGACAGCGAGGGCTTCCGGTATCAGCGGCACGGTAGGGGTCAGACCTTAATGTCAGGCATTAAGGTCTGACCCCTTTTAGTTTAGCCCCTGTTTATAGGGTCCAGATAGGGGTCAGGCCTTTATTCATGACAAAAATTAGGTCACCGGAGCGGTTAGGGATCCGCCTGGTATTCTTGAGGATGCGCCCCGTCGCAGGTATATAGGGATCTGCCTGCCAACCCGGAGTGCTGCTCATGACCCGCGTCCTGAATCCTCGCCTGTTCGTCTTCGCCGCGCTCGTGTGCGGCCTGCCGCCGCTTTCCGCTCAGGAGGTCGTCGAAGTCGACGGTCAGATCCGGGTTAAGCCCTACCCGATCGACGCGAAATGGCTCAACGTCTGGCCGGAGGCCGATGAGAATGCCTTCTGGGATCGGGCCAATCTCGTGATCCGCCGCCACGCCCGGCCGGGCGGGTTCGGCAACAAGCACTTCGAGAACGAGAAATCCTCCTATC
This sequence comes from PVC group bacterium, assembly GCA_003566475.1. Taxonomy (GTDB): domain Bacteria; phylum Verrucomicrobiota; class Kiritimatiellia; order SS1-B-03-39; family PXDE01; genus PXDE01. The sequence continues at coordinate 14,952 of PXDE01000175.1, forward strand.
CCAACGCCTTCCTGGCCTTTCTGGCCGGACACCGCCGGCCGGCTCTCGACTTCCTTCAGGCCGAGGACACCCAGGCCCAGTCCTGGCACGCCCACACCGAAGGGATCGATTTCTACGCCGCCTTCACCCTGAAGGGTCAGATGCGGAAGTACTATTTCTTCGGCCCCTATCTGGAGCCCGCCTACCGGGAGCGGATGCGCCGGGGGTCGGCCGCCTGGACCCGCACCGACCCCCGCTCCACTCCCCATCCCGTGTTCCGGCGCTACAACCCCAATGTGGACGGCTGGACCCCCGAGCGGTTCGGCAACCGGCAGGTGGACGGGCGGCGCACCGACAACCTGTTCGCCATGACCACCGTGGCCACGTATCTGATGGCCGAGGAGACCGGGAACCGCGAAGTCCAGGAGATCTACCGCGACCACATCTATCGCTATGTGTGGGCGCTCTACCACATCGGCATGGGCGAATGGGATTCGGCCACGTACCACGGCCACACCTTCGCGGCCTACCTCAACCTCTACGACTTCGCCCGCGACGAGGCCATGAAAGGCGTGGCCAAGGCCGCGCTGGACCAGCTTTCCGCCATGATGGCCCTCAAGTATTACCGGGGCGGCATGGTCCGCCCCACCAAGCGCGACAACTCGTTCCACAACATCCCCATGGGTGGCGACCTGCCCAATTTCGCCTGGCTCTATTTCGGCGAGAGCAACCTCGGGGGACGGCATTTCGAGGCCGATCAGGCCCACGCCATCCTCAGTGCCTACCGGCCGCCGCGCGCCGCCCTCGCCCTCGCCCGCAAGCAGATTCCCCGCCCCGTGGAGATCCTCTCCACCAAGGTCGAGTACGAGAACTGGAACCGGGACGCCGACGGCAGCCACCGTCCGCGCCATTTCGAGACGATGTTCATTGCCCCCACCTACATGCTGGGCAGTCTCACCCCGAGCGGCCCCGAAGGCGACGTGGCCCCGTTCAACCTGGTGGTCGAGAACTCGGAGCGCGGGGTGGACTATTTCGTGGCCGCCACCTCCCACCGCGACAACCTGCCCCGGCTGGGCATCGATCCCGGCGTCCACATCGCCCAGTACCGGAACCTCGTGCTCTGGCTCCGCAACGCCGATCAGGGCGATGGCTTCGTGTTCCAGGTTCCGGCCCGGGTCCAGCGGGAGACCCTCGACGGCATCTGGTTCTTCCGGTTCGAAAGGACCTGGGCGGCCGTCTGGCCCATCCACCTCGGCGCCCCGGAGCTTCGTGAGCCCACCGGCCGCGCCGCCCGCAGCCTGCCCGATGAGCGTGGACTGTTCGCCCCCCGTGCCGGCGGCCCCTACTACGGCTTCGCCCTCGAAGTCGGCGACGCCTCCAGCCATGGCGACTACGACGCCTTCCGCCGATCCGTCCGCGCCATTTCGAGACGATGTTCATTGCCCCCACCTACATGCTGGGCAGTCTCACC
>PXDE01000606.1 GCA_003566475.1 PVC group bacterium
GCCGCCAGCGGGCCATCGACAGCATCCGGGGGCTGCCCGGGTGGTCGATCAGCGAAACCCCTCACTATGTGCTGGTGTCCGACCTCACCGGAAGCCGGGCCCGGGTCATCGACCAGTTCCGCGGCGACCTGGAGCCCCTGCGGGCGGCGTTCGAGGCGCTGGCCCCGCCGGTGGGACCGATCCAGGCGGTCAGCGTGATCCGGCTCTTCGCCGACGGCGACGACTACGCCCGGTACGTGGGCCCGGACCATGCCTGGACCGGCGGCGCCTGGATTCCGGCCCGGGGCGAGCTGGTGGTGCGCCCGCGCGACTGGGGCAACCTGCGCGAGCAGCGGGCCTGGATTCTCCAGACCATCTACCACGAGGCGTTTCACCAGTACCTGCACTACGCCATGCGCGGCCGCATCCCCGGCGTCTGGTACAACGAGGGGCACGCCACGTTCTTCGAAGGGGCGGAGGTGCGGAACGACCGGGTGACCTTCGACGAGGAGCCTCGGCACGCCGCCGCCTTCGAACGTCTGGTCCGGGAGGGCCGCCTCGAGTTCGCCCGGCTTCTGAGCATGTCCTATCCGGACTTCTACCGGGGCGGCGGCACGGATCGGGGCCGGTCCGAGAACTACGGCCGGGCCTGGGGGCTCACGTACTACCTCCGCAAGCACCCGGGCGACCGGGCGCCTCACGTGTTCGGGGACGTCGCCGACCGCTACCTGGCCGAGTTCGTCCGCGCCGGCGACAACGGGCGGGCGGTGGCCGCCGCCCTCGGCGACCGCACCGTGGAGCAGCTCGAGGCGGCGGTCACCGCGTTCTGGACCTCCCCCACCGCCCGCCGCGCCGCCCGGCGGTTCGACCCGCTGGAGGGGCGGGACTGAGGCCGAGCAGCCGTAGCCTCGAACGCGACGGCGCCCCAGAATCCGGTTTCTATCCGCCGGAGCGATGGAGTAGGTTGCCCGTGTGCCCCGGAAAGAGCGGAGGGATGGCAGAGTGGTTGAATGCACCGGTCTTGAAAACCGGCAGGCCGCAAGGCCTCGTGGGTTCGAATCCCACTCCCTCCGCCAACTCGGACCACCCCCCTCCACATTCGCGGTTCCCCTGCGGCCCGGAGGGGCTATACTCCGGCCCCATGAACGGTGGCGCAGGCGTGACATCCGGGCCGGGAGGCGACCATGCCGGGGCGTGATCTCCAGCAGACCGTGCACGACATCCTCCGGGATCTCCGGGGCATGGACGGGCTGAAACGGCTGTTCTGGGAGGAGCTTGGATACGACCGGGCCAGCGCGGACCTGAGCACCCGGGGCTGGCCGGACGAGGCGCGGAAGGCCATCGAGGAGCCGCCCGTGCAGTTCGCCACCGGGGGCGACGACGACAGCTTCCATATCGTGGTGGTGCGGCTGAAGTCCGACACCCTGAAGCGCGGCCTGGAACGCCCGGTGCTGGCCCGCCTGCTGAAGGACCACCCCACCGCCCTGTTCGTGTTCGCCAACCGCGCCCGCACCCACTGGCACTTCGTCAACGTCCGCTACGACGCCGACGTCGGCCGCCGCAGGCTCACCCGGCGGATCACGGTGGCCCCCGGCGAGGGCCTTCGCACCGCCGCCGAGCGGATCCAGATGCTCGACGTGCAGGGGATGAGCCCGGGCCTGTTCGGCCTGTCCGCCCTCGACATCCAGCAGCGCCATGACGAGGCGTTCAACGTCGAGAAGGTGACCCGCGAGTTCTACGACGAGATCTTCACCTGGTACTACTGGGCCAGCTCGCATCCGGATGTCGTGTACCCCCCGGATGTCACCCGGCCCGAGGACCAGGCCCTGTTCCTGATCCGCCTGCTCACCCGGATGATCTTCTGCTGGTTCCTGCGGGAGAAGCGCCGCCCGGGTACCGGGGCCGGGCTGGTCCCGGACGATCTGTTCGACCCGCGCCGCATCCGCGAGCTGCTGAAGGACGCCTCGCCGGCGGCCACCACGTACTATCCGGCCATCCTCCAGAACCTGTTCTTCGCCACTCTGAACACCGAGATGGACAGGCCCGGCCGTCCCCCCGTGCGCCGGTTTCTCGAAGAGCACGATGGCCCCACGAACGACGGCCACATGGTGCACCAGTACTGGCGCAACGACGCGCTGATGGCCGACCCCCGGGCCGTGGCCTCGCTGCTGCGGGGCATTCCGTTTCTCAACGGCGGGCTGTTCGAGTGCCTGGACGAGCGGGTGGCCAGCCCGGATCGGCCGGGCCGCACCACCGAGGTCCGGCTCGACGGCTTCTCCACCAAGCGGGCCAAGCAGCCCAAGCTGCCCAACGAGCTGTTCTACGGGCCGGAGCGCAAGGCCGACCTGTCGGAGATCCTCCAGGAGCCGGACCGCAGGCCCGACACCGTGCGCCCCCTGCTCGACATCCTCCGCCGCTACCGGTTCACGCTGACCGAGAACACGCCGTTCGACCAGGAGGTCGCCCTCGACCCCGAACTCCTGAGCCACGTCTTCGAGAACCTTCTGGCGGTGTACAACTCGGAGACGGGGGCGGTGGCCCGCAAGGCGTCGGGATCGTTCTACACCCCCCGCGTGCAGGCCGACTGGATGGTGGACCAGGCGCTGATGGCCTACTTCACCGAGGCCCTGGGCGGGGCCGGACAACCCACCCCGCCCTCCGGGCACCCCTCCGGTGGAGGGGACGATGAGACCACCCGCAAGCTCCGCAGCCTGCTGTCGTGGGAGGAGGAGGGGCACGGGTTCGGCAAGGACGAGACGGCACGGCTCATCGCCGCCATCGACCGGCTGAAGGCGCTCGACCCCGCCTGCGGGTCCGGGGCGTTCCCCATGAGCCTGCTCCTGAAGCTCGTGCTGGTGCTGCGCAAGCTCGACCCCCGGAACCTGGCCTGGCGGAAACGGCAGGAGGAGAACGCGGCCGCCATCGAGAGCGGCCCCATCCGGGACCAGGCGTTCCAGGCCATCGAGCGGGCCTTCGCCCGCGACCACGACGACTACGGCCGCAAGCTCTACCTCATCGAGAACTGCATCTACGGGGTGGACATCCAGCCCATCGCCGCCCAGATCGCCAAGCTCCGGTTCTTCGTGACGCTGATCGTGGACCAGACCATCGATCCGGACGCGGAGAACCTGGGCGTGCTGCCCCTGCCCAACCTCGAGACCAAGATCGTGGTCGCAAACACCCTGATGGGCCTGCGCCGGGGCCAGCTCCTGCTGGGCTCCGACCGGGTGCGCCGGCTCGAGCGGCAGCTCCAGGACGTGCGCCACAAGTATTTCACCGCCCGGCGCTACCGGGACAAGAAGGCGGCCCGCGAGAAGGACGCCCTCCTGTGCGCCGAGCTGGCCGAGGCGCTGGAGGCCAGCGGCGAATGCACGCCCGAGGACGCCCGGCGGATGGCCGCGTGGAACCCCTACAACACCAACGTTTCGGCGTCCTTCTTCGACCCCGGCTGGATGTTCGGCCTGCCCAGCCCCAAGGAGGACGGCGTGTTCGACATCGCCATCGGCAATCCGCCCTACATCCGCCAGGAGGAGCTGAAGGGCCAGACGGTGGTCGGGCCCGACGGGAAGCCCATGCCTCTCAAGGAGGCGCTCCGTGACCAGTACGACTGCTACACCGGCACGGCCGATCTCTACGTCTATTTCTACGAGCGTTCGGTGCGGCTGCTGCGCACGGGCGGGGCGTTGAGCTTCATCACCAGCAACAAGTGGTTCCGGGCGGGGTACGGCAAGCGCCTACGGGCCTGGCTGGCCCAGTTCACCGAGCCGCTGGCCCTGCTCGACTTCGGCGACGCTCCGGTGTTCACCGCCGTCGCCTACCCGGTGATCGCGATCCTCCGGAAGCGGGAGCACAAGACATCCTCCGGCTTTGACCCCGACGGCACCCAGTGGCAGAAATCGGTGAAAGGCGA
>PXDE01000218.1 GCA_003566475.1 PVC group bacterium
CGGAAGCGTTCCACTACAACCGCTGGATCGCCGACCAGTCCGCCGCGTTTCTCGACGAAGCGGCGGCCTCGGGCCGCCCGTTCTTCCTGTGGTCGAGCTTCTTCGACCCCCATCCCGGCTATCTGGTTCCCGAGCCCTGGGCGTCCATGTACGACCCCGGGAGCATCACGGTGCCCGAGGTCACCCCCGGCGAGCATGACGACAGCCCGCCTCATCTTCAGATGACCCAGGCCCCCCATCCTGATTTTTCCGCCTGGCGGGGATCCAGCGGGCACGGGCTGCATGGGATGCATCCCCACCGGATCGACCGCGACGCCCTGGCCAAGGACATCGCCATCTACTACGGGATGGTGAGCTGCCTGGACCACTATGTTGGGAAAATCCTCGACCATCTCGATGCGGCGGGCCTGGCCGAGTCCACCCTGGTGGTGTTCGCGTCCGACCACGGGCACTTCTTCGGCCAGCACGGGCTCAAGGCCAAGGGGCCGTTCCACTACGAGGACATGATCCGGGTTCCCCAGATCGTCCGCCAGCCGGGAACCGTCCCGGCCGGCGCGCGCAGCGGCGCCCTGCAGTCGCTGGTGGACCTGCCCGTGTCGTTCCTTTCCCATGCCGGGCTGGACGTGCCCGGGCGGATGACGGGGGTTGATCAGACTCCGGTCTGGCGGGGCGAGGCGGAGGCGGTCCGCGACCACGTGCTGGTCGAGAACCTCCACGAGCCCCCGACCGTGCATCTCCGGACCTACGTGGATGCGCGGTACAAGCTTACGGTGTACCGGGGCCACCCGTACGGCGAGCTCTACGACCTCGAGGCCGATCCCGGCGAGATCCGCAACCTATGGGACGTGCCCGAGGCGCGGGAGGTCAAGGCCCGGCTCCTGGAGCGCTTCGTGCAGGCCGAGCTGGCCCGGGAGCCCGTGCCCATGCCCCGCATCGCCGGGGCCTGAGTCTGCCCGTTCCGGTGGGGCAGCGTCCAGGCCTTGGACCGGCGTGTCCAGACCATGGACCGGGCGGAAACAGAGACCCCCGGGAGGAAGTCCCCCCGGGGGTCCGCTCAATCATCGTGATTCGCGTGGATCAGAAGGTCCAGGTCAGGCTGGCGCCTCCGTACACGTTCACGTCCTGGGGGCCGTCCGGCAGCGAGTCGCTGTCGATGGCGTCGGTGTAGGCGATGAAGGCGCCGACGGAGATGGCATCGGTCAGCTCATGCTCGATGGCTGCCCGCACTTCCCACTCGTGGAAGCCGCGCTCGCCGCCCGCCGCCATGTCCTTGCCGGCGTAGCCGGCGAGGCCGCTGATCTCGAGGGTGGTGCCTGCGGCGACCTCGACCTCGTAGGCGAGCGTCGCGCTTAGGTAGTAGTCCTCCACCTCGTCGAAGTCATACGCTCCGAAGAGGGTGAGGGTCACACCGTCGGCCAGGCCGAATCCCGCCTCCACGAACACTTCGCGGGTGGGATTGCCACCGCCCAAGATGTCATCGCCCGACCCGACTCCCGGGAACAGGTACTGGATGAGACCCACGGACAGGTCGAACCCCTCGGTGGGCAGGTTCCAGGCCAGCACGAAGTTGACCTCGGAGAACTCCCCCTCTTCGAGGGTGTCGTTGAAGTCATCCAGGTCCATGTTGGCCCAGACCTCGATGCCCAGGGATCCGGCCTCGCCGAGGCCAGCTTCCGTGGAGATCTCGGGCTGCAGCACCAGGCCGTCGTTGAAAGTGATGCCGCGCCACACATAGGCGGACACGACATCCACGTTCACTTCGACGTCCGCCGCACGGACCGCCGTGGTGGCGGCCAGCACGCACATGGCCGTCAAGGCGGCCATCATCCGATTCGTCTTGCTCTGCATCGCGTTTCTCCCTCCTCCTCGATCCGATCCGCCTCCATGGCGGTCGGTGGAGATTTCTTGCGTTTCGTCGGGGGACCGCCCCCCGGGATCCCGGGCCACCCGGCCCGAAGCCCACACTCCCAGCTAACATTTGCCTGTCAGTTTGCTCACAATCGCCGGGTTGTCAACAGGTCATTTCCCACATTTTTTCCGCGGGGGGGGGGACATGACCTGCGACAACCCGGCGACTCCCCGGCGCGCCGGTGGCGCACCGCTAGCCGATGGCCTCCTTGCCCTTCTCGCCCGTGCGGATGCGGATGCACTCCTCCAGGGCGGTGACAAAGATCTTGCCGTCGCCGATGGTGCCCGTGCGGGCCCCCGCGATGATGGCGTCGATGGTCGGCTGCACGAACTCCTCGTTCACCGCGATGTCGATGCGCACCTTCTTGAGCAGGTTCACCTCGATGTCGGCGCCGCGGTAGGTCTCGTGGTAGCCCTTCTGCTGCCCGCAGCCCATGACGTTGGTGACGGACATCTTGAAGATCTCCTTCTCGTACAGGGCTTGCTTCACCGCGGTGAGCTTCTGGGGCTGGATATAGGCGGTAATCAGTTTCATGGGTGGTTCTCCTATGGGTTCCGTGACTTACTGGGTGGTGAAGATCTGGAACCCGCTGTAGGCCTCCATGCCGTGCTCGCCGATGTCGAGACCCAGGGCCTCCTCCTCGGGCGAGACGCGCAGGCCGATGGTCTTCTTGATGGCGTAGAACAGGACCAGGCCGGTTCCGAACGCCCACACGAAGCCCGCCAGCACGCCGAGGGCCTGGATGCCGAGCTGACCCGCACCGTTGCCGTAGAACAGGCCCTCCTCGAGCCCGAACAGGCCGATGGCCAGGGTGCCCCAGGCGCCGCACACGCCGTGCACGCTCACCGCGCCCACGGGGTCGTCCACCTTCAGCACCCGGTCGATGAACAGCACGCTGAACACCACCAGGACACCCGAGACGAGGCCGATGGCGATGGCCCCCATGCCCGACACCACGTCGCAGCCGGCGGTGATGCCGACCAGACCGGCCAGGGCCCCGTTCAGGGCCATGGAGCCGTCCGGCTTCTTGAACAGGCCCCAGGCGGTGAACATGGCCGCGATGGCCCCGGCCGCCGCCGACAGATTGGTGGTGACCGCGATCCGGCCCAGCGTGCCGTCGCCGGCGGTATGGCTGCCGGGGTTGAACCCGAACCAGCCGAACCACAGGATGAACACGCCGAGGGCGCCCAGGGTGATGCTGTGCCCGGGGATGGCCCGGGGCTTCTTGTCCGGGCCGTACTTGCCCAGCCGGGGACCGACCACCATGGCGCCGGCCAGGGCCAGCCACCCGCCCACGCTGTGGACCACGGTGGAGCCCGCGAAGTCGAGGAAGTCCAGACCCTCGAGCCAGCCGCCGCCGTCCAGCAGTCCGCCCCAGGCCCACGACCCGAAGATCGGATAGATGAAGGCGCAGATGAACACGCTGTAGGCCAGGTAGCCGGTGAACTTGGTCCGCTCGGCCATGGCCCCGGACACGATGGTGGCGGCGGTGCCCGCGAACACGGTCTGGAAGATCAGGAAGGGGAAGTTCCATTCCCCGCCGCTCCAATCCGCGCCGCTGAGCAGGAAGTTGGTGGTTCCGAACCATCCGTTCCCCGCCCCGAACATCAGGCCGAAGCCCACGATGAAGAAGGCCAGCGAGCCGATGGAGAAGTCCATCAGGTTCTTCATCATGATGTTCACCGCGTTCTTGGCCCGGGTGAACCCGCTCTCCACCATGGCGAATCCCGCCTGCATGAAGAACACCAGGAACGCCGCCACCAGGGTCAGCACGATGTCCAGGTTCAACTGGATGGCTTCGAGAGGATCCTCGACCGCCTCCAGGGTTTCGTCTACGGCCCCCAGCAGGGCCTCCTCCTGGGCCACCGCCCCGACCGCACCCGCGGTCAGCAGCGCCAGCGCCAGCCATCCTGTCCGCATCCAACGTCTCATGGCACGCCTCTCCGTATCCTCCGGCCGCGGACCCCATGTCCGC
>PXDE01000019.1 GCA_003566475.1 PVC group bacterium
CCACCGCCTACGCCGCCTTCATGATCCCCCACTCCACCGGCACCGACCCCGACGGCACCTACCGCACCGCCGTGGCCGGCTACCGCAGCGTCTACGAACGCTTTCCCCGCAGCCGGTTCGCCAGGGACGCGCGATTCTACGAGATCTACAAGGGGATGTGGGGGCGCCCGTACCTGCGCGAAGAAGTCGATGAACTTATGGACGCATATCGCAGGCATTATCCGGACTGCGGACGGATGGCGTTCATTGAAAGAACGCTTCAGTTCCTGGAGGAGGCCCATCGGGAGAACCTTCGCCGGGCCGAACGGCTTGAGGCTGAGAACAGGCAGATGGGCGAACCGCCTCGGTCCCATGAGGATGCAACTCCTAGAGAAGCACGATGAACCTCCCCGCAAGATTTCCTGGCCGAGCGGTCATTGCCGCCGTCTTCCGTACCATGCCAACCCCCAGGCCCAGCAGGAGAGCCCTGAACCCATGAAAAGAACCGTTGCTTCCGCCCTCACCGCCTTTATTGCGGGCCTCCCCCTCCTTGCCGAAGACATCCAGCACGAGGAGGTTGTCGAACACGTTCAGGGGGTCCGCCCCGGTGGACAGTATGCCGCGGAGCCGTTCCGGGCGCCGGAGCTTCCGACGCTTCCGCATTGGATTCTTGGCGTCCGCCCGGACGCCGGGTTCCGGCACCTTCCCACCGGCCACTTCCCGTCCCATGGTCCATGGAATCCGTCGTTCGCACAGCCCGACGGCTCCCCCCTGATTCCCAACGACGTCGGATTCTTCATGTGCAGGGTTCCCGACGCCTCCCACCCCGAATACCACTTCCAGTACCGGTTTCGGGGATTCATGGTCCGGGGCCCGCTTCAGCACGGAGGCGCCGGAGGGCCGGGCGTCGGGGGCGGGCCACCACCCGGTCCAGCCCAGCCGCTTCAGCCTTGGGAAATCGACGGCAGGACGGATTCCTCCTTCATGATTTGGCCATCCTTCCACCCTCCGCTGCTTGTTGCCGAGGACGGGCACAAGGAAGAGCGTGAGTCCGCCCGATTCACCGCCAAAGACGGCGATGGGAATGAAGTCCCTCCAGGGGTTACGGCTTGGGAGGTTGTCTTGGATGACGACGTGGTGGCTACGCAGGAGGTCGGCGGGGCAACCCTGGATTACACGCCACTGGAGCCTGGGGTGTACCTGGTCCGGGCCTGGGATATTAGGAATGGGCCGGTTGCCGGGCGTGAACCAGACGATGTCGCCACGCTCCTCGCCTTCGGGATTCACATCGAGCTTCCGGACCCGCATGCCCCCCAGACGAATACGATCAATGCCGCCGACATACCTCCGAAGGGCAGCGGAGACCGGGGCGACCCCCGGTTTCGGAATGCCCGCCACATCTCGGCCAACGTAGAGCCACCGGGGTTTGGTACACCCACCTTCCAGTGGTCGGCTGCCCCCGATGCCGGTACGTTCTTCGCCCATGACCCCCAGCGGGATCCGTCCGAAAACGACAACGTCGGCGCGCATGACGGGAAGTCCCCCCATGCGTTCTACCTTCTACCTTCCGGTACGGATGACATCACCCAGGTCGACGTTGGTGCCCAGGTCGTCCTGGAAGGATACCTGGATCGCACGGTTAGAAGGACATTGGACTTGGCGGTCCCGGATTCCTCCGTGGTTCTGGGATACTTCCCGGAGCCGCTCAAGGAGTTTCCTGACACGGCCACACATGTCGGGGCCCCGCACGAGCGCGATCTGCTCATTACGTCGGCGACTGCCGTCTATTACCAGGCCCGTTCCGGCGACGATCCGATAGAGCCGCTGAACCAGAGGACATTTCTTTACAAGCGGGAGAGTTTTCCGGTTGATCCCAGGAAGCCCGAAGCATTTGCAGTCACAAAGCCCGAAGGGAACGGTGAGCCTCCAGAACGAGAATACTACGGATGGATGGTCTTCCATGCAATGCGCGGAAGGATCCGGGATTGGCCGTGGAGGAGTCTCGCCAACACTCTGGACGAAAACGCCAGTCGTAGGAACTTTGAAAACGTTCCGGAGAGTCGCGAGGGCGGAGACCGACTGAGAACTGGCCTTCGAGCGCCTCCACACGACGTTGTGGTTAGGGTCGATGGGCACGATGTGCTTGTGCGAAGTCGTTCCAGGCTCGAACATTTTTTCGAGCATGATGAACGCCGGATCCTAGACTTTCGGCAGATCTGGTGGGTGCAGGATCGGAACTCGACAGGGACACTTAGAGTGTCCGCACGGTTCAAGGATCCTGGTGGCGTGCCTAGCAAAGGAGCCCTCCGGATATTTCACGACCACGAAGCCTATGCCTTGCCAGGTGAATGGGTGGAGGTTGGCGCTGGCGTGACGGTTCGGCCATGAGACAAACCACGATCCATCGCCTCGCCATGGGCGGACGGCTTGGGGTCTGCGCTCTGGCCTGCATCGTGGCGGCGGCCCGGGCCGCCGCCATGGCCGCTGACGCGCCCAGGGAACCCTCGCCCCAGGACGCACCTGGTGTTCCGCAGGGGATTTCGGGGGTGTTTGCCCTGCAGTACCCTCCATGGGATCCGGAGGGCGTTCTTGAGGATGTTGCCCGGATCTATGGGATCCTGGTGATTATTGTCCGGGATCTTGAAGCGGATCTCCCTCGGCTAGAGGAGCCGGTCTATGCCCATAATATGGAGCCGGACCGGTTCGTGCGTATGCTCTCGGAGGCGGCGCCCGGCCGCGAGGCGCGGAGGCATCCCCATCTACCGGTGTGGCTTCTGTTTCCCAGGAACATGGAGTGGAGGTGGTTCCTGGAGGAACGCGTGCATGCCGAACTTGGCCCAGGAACGGCCGAGGATCGGCTTGCGGTGGTCATGGCGGGGATGGAGCGGGCCCGCCGTATGGAATTCGTCCCGGAAGGCGGAGAGGAACAGGGGAGGTTCCGTGATCCCGGCCCGATCATCCCCCGACTGGTGGCACCTCGGAAGGATCCGGAAGGGATCTCCGCCTCGGAGGGGCCGGTGTGGCACCGCCTGGCCGAGATCCTCCACCGCGAACCCCGGTCGTTCCTGCTGCTCACCCACCGTCGGTCCGAGCGTTACGACACAACCCGTCCCGAGCCCGACGAAGATGGGGAGCAGGTCTTCTGCCACTGGGCAGTCAGCTCCAGCCGCGACTACTTTGCTCTGACGGCTCCTGAGCTTGCCGGTATTTTCGCCGATCCGCACTTCGGACGACGATCCCACGGGATGCTGTACGAGCAGATGGAAAGAATGCCAATTGCGCACCTCTCCGATGTTGAACAGGAGTTGCATCGGCTAGAGGCGGATCCTATCTATCTGGTCTACCCAGCCTGGCGCCCCCTGCTGAGCATGTCAGACTGGGCCGTACACCAGGCGGTAAGCCGAGGCATGGTGGATCCACGCACCGCATTCTTCGCGCAGAAGATTCTGATGGCGAACAGTGCGAACCCCGACGTCAGGGCGTACTTCAGGCGAGTGGCGCCCCGCGCGGGCGAAGGTTTCGCCGAACGCATCCGGACGCAGGCGGATGAACAGCTCTTCCGTGATCTCGAGCCGCTACTTGCGGCAGCCGAGGAGCGGTCGGCAAGGTGGTTCGCCATGGAGCAGGCCTGGGCAGCAGCCGGGCGGCAGGGGACGCTGCCCGGTTCGTGGCAGGAGATGGACATACCCCCAGCGATCCAGGCCGACGGCAATCGCCGTTTCGAGGCAATCGCTGCGCGGATCCGCGAACGGAACCGGGCGCGGAGCGAGGAACACCGGAAGAGTCGGGAGGCGGCTGCCCGTCACCGGGCGCTGCTGGCCGAGATGCTCGACATCGATCTCATGCGCCCGCTGGCGCACATTCTCCCCAATCTTGACCCTGAACCCGCCCCC